>NZ_JBFTMA010000830.1:0-1712 GCF_056396725.1 Bacillus sp. 05T31 | reverse complement strand
CTAACATTCTTCGTAATCCCGTTCTTATTATGGTTGGCACTTTACTTCAATAAAAAAATGACAGGTACGTTTAGACGTTTATTCTCAGACGTTGCTGATTTCAATGCATGTATCGAGAACAATGTAGGTGGTATCCGCGTTGTACAAGCATTCGGAAATGAAAAGTTTGAGAAAGAGCAATTTGCTGTAAATAATGCTCGTTTCCGTACAACAAAATTAATGGCGTATAAAATTATGGCGTTAAATTCATCGATTAGTTATATGCTGATGCGTCTTGTAACACTCTTTGTATTAATATGTGGTACATGGTTTGTTCTGCAAGGTGAATTAACGTACGGTGGATTTATTGGATTCGTTTTATTAACGAATATTTTCTTCCGCCCAATTGAAAAAATTAATGCGGTTATTGAAAGTTATCCGAAAGGAATCGCTGGTTTTAAAAGATATGTAGAACTTCTGGAAACAGAGCCGGATATTGTAGATTCTAAAGATGCAATAGAAGTTAAACATGTACACGGCGATATTCAATACAATAACATCACGTTCGGATATGAAAATAAAGAGCCGATTTTAAACGATATTAGTTTGAAAATACATGCAGGTGAAACAGTTGCTTTCGTTGGACCATCAGGGGCAGGGAAAACAACACTATGTAGTTTATTACCTCGTTTTTATGAACACTCATCTGGATCAATTCAAATTGATGGCATTGACACCAAAGAGATGACGTTATCGTCACTTCGTAAGCAAATCGGAATTGTACAGCAAGATGTTTTCTTATTCTCAGGAACAATTCGTGAAAATATCGCTTACGGAAACTTAAAAGCTTCAGAATCTGAAATTTGGCAGGCGGTAAAACGTGCTCAGCTAGAGGACTTAATTTACTCGCAACCAGACGGTTTAGATACAGTTATCGGTGAGCGTGGTGTGAAACTTTCAGGAGGACAAAAGCAGCGCTTAGCAATTGCTCGTATGTTCTTGAAGAACCCGCCAATTTTAATTTTAGATGAAGCAACTTCTGCGCTAGATACAGAGACAGAACTTGCTATCCAAAAATCACTTGCAGAACTATCTGTTGGCCGTACAACATTAGTTATCGCTCACAGGCTTGCAACTATTAAAAATGCAGATCGYATCGTCGTTGTAAATAAAGACGGTATTGCAGAACAAGGTTCACATGAGGAACTAATCAARCGAGGCGAGGGTTACAGCCGATTGTATGAGGCGCAGTTTAGTTCGTAAATATAATTTCTGCTGAATTAGTGCACCATAAGTAAGTGGAAATCTTATTTGGGAGGCTACAAAGCATGATTGTAACAACAACTTCTACAATTCAGGGGAAAGAAATTATTGATTATATCGATATCGTTAATGGCGAAGCAATCATGGGTGCGAATATCGTGCGTGACCTTTTCGCTTCTGTCCGTGACGTTGTCGGTGGTCGCGCAGGCGCCTACGAAAGTAAATTAAAAGAAGCACGCGACATTGCAATGGAAGAGATGAAAACTCTCGCAAGACAAAAAAATGCGAACGCCATTGTTGGTATCGACGTGGACTACGAAGTAGTTCGCGAAGGAATGCTAATGGTTGCGGTGAGTGGGACTGCTGTCCGTATATAAAGTGAAAAGCCGTGCTGGTGCACGGCTTTTTGTTGTTATTGTGTCTAACATKATAGGTAGGGTGATCGTCTATGTCGAAGCCTTGATATTTCT
>NZ_JBFTMA010000829.1:0-1712 GCF_056396725.1 Bacillus sp. 05T31 | reverse complement strand
CGGAATTATCAGTCCGACACTGGGCTTTTTAGCAGACAATGGATGGATTAAAGTAGATGCACAGGCTATATCGATTATGACTGTCTTACTGTTTGGAGCAGGAACGGACTATTGTTTATTTCTTATTTCAAGATATAAAGAGTACTTGCTAGAAGAAGAAAGTAAGTATAAAGCATTGCAACTTGCGATAAAAGCATCAGGTGGAGCAATTATAATGAGTGCACTTACTGTAGTATTAGGGTTAGGAACGTTATTACTTGCTCATTATGGAGCTTTTCATCGATTCGCAGTTCCATTTAGTGTGGCTGTTTTCATTATGGGAATCGCTGCTTTAACGATTCTTCCAGCATTATTATTAATTTTCGATAGAGTTGCATTTTTCCCGTTCATACCGAGAACAGCTGAAATGAATGAAGAGTTTGCAAGAAAGAAAAAGAAAGTAGTAAAAGTAAAAAATACTAAAGGGTTCTTTAGTAAAAAACTTGGGGATATTGTTGTACGTAAACCGTGGACAATTATTATGCTAACCGTATTTTTATTAGGAGGCTTGGCTTCATTTGTACCGCGTATTCAATACACGTACGACTTATTAGAATCATTCCCGAAAGATATGCCATCACGCGAAGGATTTACATTAATTACGGATCATTTTTCAGCTGGAGAATTAGCGCCAGTAAAGATTGTAGTTGATTCAAAGGGAAAAGATTTACCTATTAAACAAGAAATAGAGAAATTATCTTTTGTTAATAAAGTGAAAGAGCCAATGAAGGGAAAAGAAAATAATCAATTGCAAATGTATGAAGTTTCTTTAGTGGAAAACCCATACTCAATTGAAGCATTAGATCAAATCCCTAAATTGAAAAATAGTGTAGAAAAGGTATTAAAAGATGAAGGAATTAGTCAAGCTGAGAATCATTTATGGATTGGCGGAGAAACAGCTTCCTTATATGATACAAAGCAAATTACTGAACGGGATGAAGCGGTTATTATTCCGGTTATGATTAGTATCATCGCTTTACTTTTACTCGTGTATTTACGTTCAATCGTTGCGATGATTTACTTAATTGTAACTGTCGTTTTATCTTTCTTCTCTGCATTAGGAGCAGGCTGGATTTTACTGCATTTCGGTATGGGAGCTCCCGCGATACAAGGTGCGATACCGTTATATGCATTCGTATTTTTAGTTGCCTTAGGGGAAGATTATAATATCTTTATGGTTTCAGAAATATGGAAGAATAAAAAGACACAAAATCATTTAGAATCAGTTAAAAATGGTGTTATACAAACAGGTAGTGTAATTACATCCGCAGGTTTAATTTTAGCAGGAACATTTGCAGTATTAGGTACATTGCCAATTCAAGTTTTAGTTCAATTCGGTATTGTGACAGCAATCGGTGTATTGCTAGATACATTTATTGTAAGACCACTGCTTGTACCAGCAATCACAGTCGTTTTAGGCCGCTTTGCTTTTTGGCCAGGGAAACTTTCTAAAAAGAGAGAAGAAGTAAAAAAATTGGATATATAATAGAGAAGAGCCAAGGATATTTTCCTTGGCTCTTTTCTATGTAGTTCATTAATTTTTTGAAGTCAAATCATCAGTTACAACGTGATCAGCATCTTCAATGGTTGTTTCGGGCATTCCATATAAGCCGTTCATTGCTTGTTCTTCGATATTAAGATTTGTAGTATTATTATTTTGAATAGATGTAGTG
>NZ_JBFTMA010000828.1:0-3250 GCF_056396725.1 Bacillus sp. 05T31 | reverse complement strand
GGGTTTAAAAACCCTTTATGAAAAATCACCTTATTTTTAATGCAAATAGGAAGAAAATAGTGGTAAAAAAATAAATTTACGTATAAAAATAAAAAGCTGAAAAAGGTACTCATATAGCGCCTTCTTCAGCTTTTTAAAATAGTAAATTACTTAACATAGGAAGCATCTMATTGGACAAATAATTAATTATGTGAAACAATAATAACAGATAAGGAGWCGTTGCTTTTCCTTAAGTGCTTCGTATTGAATTTATTCTAGTAAGAGAAGGTGTGCTTAAAGAAGTTAAATTAAATAAGGAGCTGTTTTACTATATGCAACAAAATAATGATTTGAATTTTGAACCTCAAGACGTTAATATTGTCAATCCTAAACAAGCGAGGAAAGCAGTTGTTGCTACTGGCATTGGGAATGCAATGGAGTGGTTTGACTTTGGATTATACGCGTATTTAGCGGTAATATTAAGTCAATTATTCTTCTCCGGTGTGAATGATAGTGGTTTGCAACTTGTACTAACATTTGGTACATTTGCGGCGGCCTTTCTAGTTCGACCAATTGGAGGTATTTTCTTTGGTAGAATAGGAGACAAGTATGGCCGAAAGATTGTTTTAAGTACAACTATTATTTTAATGGCACTTTCTACATTATTCATCGCATTACTACCAACCTATGAACAAATTGGTGTATGGGCACCAATACTACTTTTAGTTGCTCGAATGATTCAAGGCTTCTCTACAGGAGGCGAATATTCAGGAGCAATGGTTTATATCGCAGAATCTTCTCCAGATAAAAAGCGTGGTATACTCGGTAGTGGTCTTGAAATTGGAACACTCTCAGGTTACATTGCTGCTTCGGTAATCGTTACCATTTTGACGTTATTGTTAACAGATGAGCAAATGCTCAGCTGGGGATGGCGTATTCCTTTCTTAATTGCTGCACCAATTGGTTTGGTCGGTTTATATTTACGACGTCATTTAGATGAATCTCCAATCTTTCAAGAGATGGAAAAAGCACAAGAGGAATCTGAAGACAACGAACAATTTTCATTTATGGATATATTAAAATATCACAAAAAAGACTTCTTATTAAGCACAGTAATTGTTGCCTTCTTTAACATTACAAACTATATGATCCTTTCGTATATTCCTTCTTATCTAACACAAGTACTAAAAGTCAAAGAAACAACTGGCTTATTAATTATTTCAATTACGATGGCACTTATGATTCCACTGGCACTTTATTTCGGTAAATTAAGTGATAAAGTAGGTAATAAACGCGTAGTACAAATTGGTTTACTTGGTTTAGCATTATGTTCAATTCCAGCATTTTTATTAATTGGTAACGGACATATTGTAGCCATGTTTGCGGGTATTTTCGTCTTAGGTTTCTTCCTTAGTGTTTATGAAGGAACATTGCCTTCGTTATTACCAGCACTCTTTTTCACCGATGTACGTTATCGAGCACTTTCGATCTCCTTTAACATTTCTGTATCGATATTCGGTGGTACAACGCCGCTTGTATGTTCATACTTAGTTCATGCGACTGGTAACCCGCTCGCACCAGCATTTTATTTAACAGGTGTAAGTGTAATTGGATTAGTTGTATTTAGTGTACTGTTTGTTACAACACTTTTACACAAAAAGGCTCCTAGTTTAATAGGAGTCTTTTTGTATACATCATTTTCTCTTTTTCTTCAAACTCTTCTGATAAGCATAAAGCTTATGAACCTCTTCCTTAAATTCATGCAGAAGTATAGTATCTTCACGATTTGAATAACGTACTGCATTATACGCATCTATAATAATATGACTCTTAATATTTACATCTTCTTCATGTTTTATTCTTTCTAACCAAGCCTCAACAGTTTCTCCTCGTTCACGGTTTAAAGGAGGGGATAGCTTACTCTCGAGTTTGAAAATTTCTTTTCGAATTTCGTTATTTGGTGGTTTATTTCGTTTGAACCGTTTTTGGCCGATTCCTTCTTTATCAGTAATGATTGTAGATTCAAAGACAGGCATATTTGGTAAACTTAAATGTTTTCGTTTTTTTACTATTTTCCAAACGACGTAAATAGCGATAGTTGTGCAGACCAATATTGTAATGCTATTTATGAGTATTGGGTCAAAATCAGGAAGTTTTTTCCCGTCTTCAATTCGTGGTTTTAAGAGATGTCCTTTATTTGCCCAAACACCTTCAGTATCTTTTGCTTCCGCTGCTTTAATTAATGGTATTAGAGCATAGCCGACTCCTAATGCGATAACTTCCGTCATAAAACCAAAAATAAGTCGAATAAAAGGAAACACTTGAACAATTAATATACTTATTACGCCAATCGTAATAATAGAAGCAAAACGTAATAGTTGTTGTTTGCGATTTGCCCCGGTTAGCCAAAATGTAATCATAAGATGTAAGGCTAACATTAATAATTTCCATAACGGTGGAAAGGGTGCATAAAATATAGCTGAAACGACAAACCATACAATACCACCTAGCGATTTTTGAACTGGATATCCAGGTCCGACCGCTTGTACGATAAAGAAAAATAGTGGTAATATGATTGTGCCAAAAAGAGAAAAAGGTAGAAATAAAGAAAAACCGACTATTTGAAGAACTAACAGTATTACAAACCCTGTTGTTTTTTTCTTCATTAAGTTATGAATAAGAAATACCCCTACATAGCCTGTTGTTAAAAATATTGCAATACCAATGAGTTCATCTCTTTCTGTTAATAATGAAAGCAGGAGGAGCAGAATAAAGTCATGAACGTGATAGAGCCAAGTTTTCAAGCTTTTCCACCATCCCTTCATTATTAATGAGAAACGTAGGCTGAGATAGAAGAGGGAGCTCATTCTTCTGCAAACCAATGTATATCATTGTAGACGAGCGCTCCCTCTTTCTCGTTACATAGTGAAGAAATCCTTGTTTCGGAAGTAACGTACTATCATCTGAAATACGTGCTAATTCCTCTAAAGCCTTCCCGTAATGTGTTTGTCCTTCATTTAATGGTAAATGCAATGCACCAGTTTCTGCTAATACACTAATAAATAATTCAAACGGTATTTGATGCTTCGTTGCGAATTGACAAATGTATGTTGTAAATGAAATAAGGTCTTCTACATTTTCTTTCCAACCGAATCCGCGATCAGCAGCTAAAGAAAGACAAATCGTCCAACTATAATTTTTTACAGGTTCATATTGCTTTGCTTGTAATTCCTGCATTTTAGCAGATGCTTTCCAATGGATAGAGCGGAAA
>NZ_JBFTMA010000827.1:0-1977 GCF_056396725.1 Bacillus sp. 05T31 | reverse complement strand
GTCCCTATTTGATCCCATTCTAATTTATCAGCAATAAATAATACTAAATCCATCTTCGTTGCATGTTTATGCAAAGTAGTGTGGCAACAGATAGCATTTAAAACTTCTTTATCTTCTACTTTAAATACCTCTTTTGCAATTACTCTCGATAATTTTTGATGAATAATCATTGGAAATTCTCGTTCTTCTTGTAATATTTCTATGCCAAATTCTTCAGCAACTGCAATCCGCTCCTCATTCGGAAAGATTGCACTAATATCATGTAAACACCCTGCAATCGCTGCTTTTTCTTCATCTTCATAAAATATTTTCGCAATTTTTCTCGCCTCATTTGCCACACGAATTGAATGTTTATATGTAAATTCTTTATTGTATTTTAATAGAAAAGCTTTAATATCATTTTCTATTTTTCCAGTTGGAGTAAATGAATATATATCATTATATAACATAGCAAGCCCCCCTTATAACTAACTTTCAATATAATGTGAAATTTAAATCTCCTTCTTATTTTGTATTCGTTATAATTGTATTAATTCCTTTTTAATACGATACATGAAATTTAATGTAGAAACATTACTACAAAATACATAAATGTTTGATATTATAGTAATGTTGATTAATTGTAAGGAAAGGAACTAACTATAAAATGAATAAAAACATATTAATTATTGATGATGATAAAGATATTGTAGAATTACTGGCTGTTTATTTACGAAATGAAGGCTTTAACATTTATAAAGCTTATGATGGTGATGAAGCATTACAAATGATATGTACATATGAAGTTGACCTTATGCTTTTAGATATTATGATGCCAAAACGAAACGGATTGGAAGTTTGTCAAGAAGTGCGTGAAAATAATACTGTACCTATCCTTATGCTTAGTGCAAAGGCTGAAGATATGGATAAAATTTTAGGACTTATGACCGGCGCAGATGATTATATGATTAAACCGTTTAATCCACTAGAATTAGTGGCTAGAGTGAAAGCTTTATTACGAAGATCCTCTTTCCAAAATGCTACTTCCCAAAAGAATGAAGATGGTATTATTCGTATTCGTTCTGTTGAAATACATAAACATAATCATACTGTTAAAGTAAATGGAGAATATATTAAACTCACCTCTATCGAATTTGATATTTTATATTTACTAGCGAGTAATACTGGAAGAGTATTTAGCTCTGAAGAGATATTCGAACGAGTTTGGAATGAAGACGGTTATGGTTCTAATAAAACGGTAATGGTCCATATTAGTAATTTACGCGATAAACTTGAAACCGTAATGAATGGTGAAAAACTAATTCATACGGTTTGGGGAGTAGGATATTAATTATTTAGAAGAACTGGCAACTGGGGTCAATCAAATTATTGAGCAATTAAAAGTATCAATTGATGAAGAAAGACAGGCAGAACAAGCAAAAAGCGAACTTATTACAAATGTATCACATGACTTACGAACCCCTCTTACATCTATAGTTGGATACGTAAATTTAATCCATCATGATAATTATAGAGATGAAGTAGAATTACGATACTATATTCAAGTCATTTACGATAAAGTAACCCGTCTTAATGCATTAATGAATGACTTGTTTGAATATACACGYGTTCAAAATAAAGAGTTAAGTTTATATTCTGCTCCCATTGATATTGTAGAATTGCTTGGACAATTAACTGTCCAATTTCGGATACAGCTTCAAGAAGCTAATATTGAATGTCGCCCTTCTTTCCCATCTCAAAAGCTAATGGTACTAGCTGATGGGGATAAATTAGTACGTGTGTTTGAAAATCTAATCATAAACGCTATTACTTATGGAAATGATGGAGATCATATTGATATTACCGCTTACGAAAGCAATAACATGATTACAATTGATATAACAAATTACGGACAACCTATCCCTAGTACTGATTTACCTCATATTTTTGAACGTTTTTATCGTGTTGAAAAATCACGTTCAACAAACACTGGTGGAT
>NZ_JBFTMA010000826.1:0-1729 GCF_056396725.1 Bacillus sp. 05T31 | reverse complement strand
GATGATTATCTTGTAAAACCATTTGATCCTTTAGAATTAGTTGTGAGAGTGAAGGCATTATTGAACGTTAACTTCAAATGTTTTACGATTTAACAGTACATTCCCAACTTGAATAGATTGCGATACTGTAATTTGGTAACGYTTCAATAATGCCTTCACTCTCACAACTAATTCTAAAGGATCAAATGGTTTTACAAGATAATCATCTGTTCCGAGGTGAAAYCCTTTTACTTTTTGAGATGTTTCACCTTTAGCAGTCAGCATAAGAATTGGGGTATCATAGTATTTTCTTAATTCATAACATAAATCAAACCCATCCATATTTGGCATCATAATATCAATAATCGCCATTTCGACTCTCACTTCTTCTATTTTTCGAAGAGCATCTAATCCATCAACGGCCTCATATATTTGAAAACCTTCTCGTTCCAAAAATACAGAAACAAGTTCTCTAATGTGCGGATCATCATCTACAATTAAAATTTTGGGTATCAAGGAATCATATCCTTTCTGCTTAACATACTTTTTAGCACTCTAAAATCAACAATCAGTGAAGTGCCCCTTCACTGATTGTTTTCATTCTATAATGCTCCTTCTTTAATTTTCAATTGTTGCATTGCAAATTCACGGTACATGTCATGTGTCCGTAATAACTCATCATGTGAGCCACTTCCTGTAAGATTCCCTTTTTCAATAAAGATAATTTTATCTGCATCTACAACAGTAGAAAGTCTATGCGCAATAACTAAAGTTGTTCTACCTTTCATTAAGTTATTTAACGCCTTCTGAACAACCGATTCCGATTTACTATCAAGACTTGACGTCGCTTCATCTAACATAAGGATTTGCGGGTTTCGTAGTAACGCTCGAGCAATCGCAATTCGTTGTCTTTGCCCTCCAGAAAGCTTCACACCACGCTCTCCAACTTCTGTTGCGTATCCACTTGGTAAATCATGAATAAACGCATCAACATACGCCATCGCTGCTACTTTTTCAATTTCTTCATCCGTCACTTCACCCTCAACACCGTAGCAAATATTATCGCGAATCGTTCCATCAATTAACGGACTATCTTGTGAAACGTAACCAATTTGACGTCGCCATGATTGTAATGAATATGCTRTAATTGGTTCTTTCCCTAATTTTATGAAACCACTAGTTGGCTCATAAAAACGTTCTAACAGCGAGAATAAAGTTGTTTTTCCGCTACCACTTGGTCCTACAATCGCCGTTACTTTTCCAGATTCAATCGTGAARTCGWTATTTTYCAASAYTTTCTCTTCTTCGTTATACTCAAAATGTACATTTTCAATAACGATYGRCTGCTTCGCATTTGTAACATTCATACCTGTTTCATGATCTTCTACTTCATATTCTAAAATCGTATTAATTCTTTCGGTTGCACCAATTGCTTTTTGGAACTGAGTAAAGAACATTGATAACTGACTCATTGGCATAATAATTTGAACCAAATACAAAATAAATGCTACAAGTTCACCTGTTGTTAATGCACCACTAGAAACTCGCATTCCACCATACCCTACGATAATAACAAGCAATGCCATTAAAACAAACGACATAACAGGTGAAATTAATGCTTGTACTTTTCCTTCTTTCAAACCAAATTGCAATAATTTTTGGATACCTGTATTACCTGTTTCATATTCTTTTTTTTCCGTATTTGAAGATTTTACTAAACGAATTTCTGATAGTACTTGTGGTACTTGTG
>NZ_JBFTMA010000825.1:0-1736 GCF_056396725.1 Bacillus sp. 05T31 | reverse complement strand
TAGCTGAGGCAAAAAGCAATCAAAATCCTATCTTAATTCAAGGCCCAATGCCAATAGAAGCTGAAAAATTTGCAAAAAGGTTAAAAAATGTGAAGGAAGAAAAATCTGGAACTTTTACATTTTATAAAGGAACTGTCGACAATTATCCTGTAATCGTTGCGAAAACAGGTAAAGGAATGGAAAATACAGCAGCCGCTACAGCAGTGGCTATTGAAAAATATAAGCCTATRGCRATTATTAACCAAGGWACATCAGGTGGACATGATCCTAATTTAAAYGTATTTGATATTGTTTTAGGAAAACAAGTGGCGAATATAGGTTCGTTAAAAACAACAAATATGAATGAGAACCAAGGGATTGAGCCGGCAAAATGGATATCTATGGACCTGATGGCTTCTGAAGGAAGTGCAGGAGAAGATCCAAATGCTGAGAAAATCCGATACTACGAGGGAGATAAGGATTTACTTGCAGCAGCTAATGCGGTAAAAGATAAATATACAAAAGGTAAAGTGGTKGAAGGKACTATAGGTTCAGCAGAYSTTTGGAATAATGAAGTTGATAGAATTAAGTGGTTCCATACAAAATACGGTACATCTGTAGAAGAAATGGAAGGYGCTGCMGCAGCGCAAATTGCAAAAGCTTATGACGTACCATTTTTAGGGATTCGAGTATTATCTAACAATAAAACAAACGGCGGAAAATACAATCCAAATACAGCGGCGGCAAATCAAGAATATGTATATGAAGTAGTTAAAAAGTATATAGATTCGATACCAAATAAATAGTAGTAGTTCTGTCTCAATATAAAAATGTTATCATTACTGCACAATGTGTTGTGAACTCAGAATTACCAAAGTTTCTTTAATTAAAATAGATTGGTGCCTTACATGGTATCCAATCTATTTTTGTACTTATTCTACAGAGGAAGAAGGGTTTTACACAAAAAATAAAGACAGTTATAGAAAAAAGAAAAGTCGAACGATTTATCAAATATGTATAATTGCATAAAAAAATTGAAATTTATAAGTTAACATTAAACTACTTTTTAATTGTAAAGAATATTTTAATAATCTTTACTAGAGAAGGATATTCCTTGTGAAAAGTAGATAAACAAAAAGTGTGGAAATAATACAGACTCAATAGAGTTTTGTATTAAATAAAAAGAAAAGGATGGGTATGGCTTTCTAAAAGTTTTTGGGGGCTAGAAAGCATTTTTTAGTTAATAGCTTCAAATTATATTTTAAAGGGGAAATGGGTATATGAAGTTTAGAAATACAAGGCTTGCTATGGTTACACTATCACGAGGTTCCCAAGAATCACTATCGTACTTACATTCTGTCGCTTCTGAATGATTCACACCACCATTATCAAAATCCAGATTTCCACGTGAGCTATTTACAGATACATCCGTCGCTCTTAAATGATGCAAATCTGTTCCAGCTCCTGCAGTCGTTCCAAAATCACCGTGAGATTTTGCCCAAACATGCTCTCGGTTCCAATTATCAACTCCTGAACCATTCGTAAGTTTCCCTTGCGAACGCCCAGTATATAAGAGTAGCACATTGTTTTTATTATTTGGATCTTCATCAGTATCTCTTAGTGCTTCCCAAACCGCACTGTATGATAACTTTGTATGATCATCAATAAYATTATGAAGTTCCTTCTTTAATTCTAAACCCRTTTTTCCTATTGCRTTATTATAATATGTATCGTCATAGTTTTTTACAGTAATCTCT
>NZ_JBFTMA010000824.1:0-1737 GCF_056396725.1 Bacillus sp. 05T31 | reverse complement strand
GCTTCATGCTGGTTATGCTCAGTTAGAAAAAGGTTTAAGTTCGTACGATCAATATTTCGGAAGTATTTCTCAAGCGATTGATGGTGCGAAAAAAGGATATRAACAAATTGAAACGYTAATGAACAATTTCATTCAAACAAAACCAGAATTAGCAAATGATCCTAATGTGCAGCAAACATTAGGAATTGCAAAAGAGGCTCAGAAGCAATTGAGTGGGCTTTCCAACGAATTAAATCAATTAGCAACGCAGCACAAAGCAGCGATGAGTTCATTTAAAGAAGCAAATCAATCATTATTAAAAGTAGATAATGGTTTAAAGGAAATGAACAATGGAGTAACGCAACTACAAAAAGGAGCTGCTGAACTGAAAAATGGATTGAACGAAGGAGCTACAGGTTCAAAACAAATTTCGAACAAATCGGCTGACTTACAATCTGGATTAACGAAAATAAACGATGGACAAGGACAGTTATTAACTGGACTGAAAGATTTGCAAGAAAAGATGGGGCAATTACAATCAGGCTTATCTAAAAGTACAGAAGGGCTTGGAAAAGTAAGTAATGGCCTAGGGGATGCTCAAAAATATTTAGGAGAGCTAAATGAGTCGAAAAGCTCTGAGAAATTTTATATTCCGAAAGAAGTTTTAGAAGGAGAAGATTTCCAAAAAGCATTGAATACGTACATGTCACATGATAGAAAAACTGCTAAAATGACAATTATTTTAGACGTAAACCCGTATTCAAAAGAAGCGATGCCTATCATTCAAGAAATTAATAAAACGATAGATGGTACGTTAAAGGGAACAGAACTAAATGATGCGAAAAAAGCAATTGGCGGGACAACAGCTAGAAACGTTGATTTAAAAGAAGTAACCGGGCAAGATTTCCTACGTACTGCTACGATTATGTTATTAGGGATTTCGCTTGTATTAATCGTGATTACACGCTCATTCTTAAACTCAATCTTTATTATTGGGTCGTTAATTTTAGCGTACTTTGCATCACTTGGTATAAGTGAACAAATTAGTGCACATGTATTAAACGTAGAGTCATTAAGCTGGAATGTTCCATTCTTTAGCTTCATTATGATTGTCGCTTTAGGAGTGGATTATAGCATCTTCGTTATGATGCGATACAATGAGCTAGAAGGGGATTCAGTAACGAAAATTGTAAATGCATCTCGTCACATAGGAGGAGTCGTATTATCAGCGGCACTTATTTTAGGMGGRACATTTGCWGCRTTAATTCCTTCAGGAGTATTGACACTTATACAAGTAGCATCCGTTGTTGGCGTTGCGCTTTTACTATTAGCTTTAATTGTAATGCCGATATTATTACCTGCTTTAATAGGATTGGCGAGTAAATTGAAGAGTTATAAAGAGAAAATAATAAATGCGAAATAAGAAAAACCTGTAGGGAACGTTTTCTCTACAGGTTTTTTGTATATAAAATATGAAATGGAAAAATGATCCAATGTATTACAGAATGAGAAGCGAATGGGGATATTAGAAAGAGGTCGATGATATATATAAAATAGCTAGGGGAATGGATAAAAACTATTCGATTTCATTGTAGAAAGCTAATCAACCGTTGCTATTCATCCAGCTTCTACTATATAATAGCTATAGTCTACAATAATTGAGTCGTAATATGCGATTTTTTAAGACAATCGGTGAGAAAACGCTGAAATAAGCGGTATTAGTAGGAGGACACAAATGATTACAGTAAGTAACGTTAG
>NZ_JBFTMA010000823.1:0-1746 GCF_056396725.1 Bacillus sp. 05T31 | reverse complement strand
GGCGTATTCATACGAGTAATTACGATGATGAACAAGGAAAGAGAGTATATAGAACTGAAGTTCTGATTGAGAGCATTACATTTCTGGAGAGAAGGAGGGAGGGGGCATCGCAATAAGATGTAAAGAGTATTAAAAGTTAAGAGGGCTTTGTAGCATAGCCCTCTATTATTTTTGATTGATACCTTCCCAAACAACATCTAACTGTTGATTGAGTATATTTTTCGCATTTGTTTCATTAGAATTTAATAGGGATTGGGACATGAGTGTATAAAAATAAGTACTCATAATAGTAGAAGTGATAATATTTATATCCCATTGACTGTTTAATTTTCCTGTTTCTTTCGCTGCTGTAATAATTGAAGACAAACTTTCTTGTAGCTGTTGTATACTTTTTAATTCATTTTCTACTAAGTAGTTAGATTTAATAATTTCAAAAACAGCATGCTTCATTAATTCTCCATGTCCAGTAAAGCGATCTAGTAAGTCTCCTAAAATAAGTTTGATTCGTTCTTTTGGATGTTCCACATTTTCATACGTTTTTAAACTTTCATTCCATAGTTCAATTTGAGAATCACCTAAAAATAATAATATGTTTTCTTTTTTCGGAAAGTAGTTGAAGAAAGTTCCTTTTGCAATCCCACATGCAGTAGTAATATCTTGAACCGTTACATTTTCGTACCCACGTTCTTGAAAGAGCTGTACTGCTTTTAGGAATATAAGTTCTTTTAATTCTTTTTTTCTCGTTTCTCTAAGCATATAATCGACTCCTAATACAAACAATTATATCTGTTTATTAGAGTATCTCAAATGAAATCTTATTTCATGCCTCCTAATTTTACTGTTTAATACAATTGAAAGAAGGATAGAGAGAATTCCGTTCATACTTTTCGTTGGAGTTTGTCATAAATGAAAACTGTATAGTTCATGTGCTTGCCTATCAGAAATCCATTTCGGAATATGTTTCATTGCTTGGTTTCTTAGTATAGTTAAAGGTTTACTTTCTATTTGCGCCATTTTTCCAACTTTCCACGCAGTGTTTGRGATTTTTTCAATTCTTTCTCGTCTTTTTTGTTCGTATTCTATAAATGCTTGGCGATAGTGGGCATTATTTTTGATGCATTCAGCAAGAATAATAGCATCTTCAATTGCCTGACAAGCTCCTTGGCCTAAATTAGGTGTAAGTGCATGGGCAGCATCCCCAATAAAGACGATGCGTTTGTCAAAAAACTGTTTCATTGGAATAATGTCTACAATATCACGATGAATCATATCAATGTCAGAGGCGTTATTTAAAATAGATGGGATGGGGTTATGGTAAGTTTTGAAATGATTATACAAATCTGCTGTTGTGTAATCCTTGTATTTGGGATCTCTAGCTTTAGCGTTTATGAGCGCATACCAGTATACTTCGTTGTTTGGGAGAGGGACGATACCAAATCTACCGTTTGTTCCCCAAGTTTCAATAAAATCGTTTGTTAAAGATAGACTATGAGCTGGAGTTACGCCGCGCCAACACGTATAACCGGCATAACGATAACCATCACTTTGTGTTACTTTTTTTCGAACGACAGAATGAATACCATCTGCAGCAATGAGTATATTGCCGAGTGCTTCACTACCATCTTGAAATAATATTTTTAAGGCGTTTTCTTCATTTTGTTCTATTTTTACGCACTCTTTTCCCCATTCGACAGTACCTTCTTGTAGTTCGGAAAGTAGCAATTGATGTAAATCTTTTCTATGAAT
>NZ_JBFTMA010000822.1:0-1750 GCF_056396725.1 Bacillus sp. 05T31 | reverse complement strand
ATGATGGTGATAGTTGTCTTTGGTTCCACTATTTTTAAAACAATGCAGAAAAATAATGAAAGATATTTAAAACGTGAATTTCCAACACATATTGTTGTGGAAAATCGTTTGAATAATGATTTAACCATTACCTCACCTCATATACAAAATATATTTAAAGAAATAAGTAGTATAAAAGGAGCTAGTACAATTAGTACGAACTCACTGGCAGAATTAAAGCAAGGTAAAAATTATATTACTTTTGACTATAATTTAGGTGATTTAAAGGAAATGGAAAAGCAAGGATTACTGCCAGAAGTACCTGCAAATTTGGAGAATAGTATAATTGTTACAGAAGAGTTAGCGGGACGGTATAAACTTCATGTAGGCGATATCGTTCAATTAGGTCTATTTTCAGAACAGGAACAAAAAGTTAGAGCGACTAGTAAGGTAGAAGTTGGGTTAATTGTTAACGAGCTACCGAATTCTCCTTCGGTACTCATGGATTGGAGTAATGTAACATATAAACAAGATTATACAGTTTTTGAGCGTGCATTTATTAGCTCAAATAATGAGAGAGAGACGTTGGAACAATTAAAGAAATTGAAAGGTCAATATCCACAATTAAAAATAAGTAGTTATACTCAATCGTTAAAACAATCTAATTTAATGTTTCAGCAAAGGTGGTCCATCTTCATCGTTGTTATTGTAGTAATTTTGCTTAGTGTAACATTAGGGGTGTGTAATACACTTATAAATAATATTCAATCTAAAAGAAAAGAGTTTGCTATTTTACGAGCAATAACAGTTAATAAAAAGGGTATTGTACAAATTATTTTGACGCAAGTTAATTTATATGTACTTATTGGAATCATACTAGGGGTTGTTATAGGAATATTATTAACCTATATGGTAAGTATAATAGATCGTACACCTTTATTTTTTGATTTCAAACTTATCGTAACGGTAATAGCGGGGATGTTCGGAATAGTCCTTATTATTTTTATCCCTTTTGCTAATAAAATAGGAAAAAGGGATATTGTACAAGAGTTAAATAAGGATAATAAATAAAAATATAGTCAAGATGAATTCCATCTTGGCTATATTAATAGTTCAATTCGACTTCCGAAAGTCAGTAATAATCTTCTCAATAACAGGAGGAAGATTACTAGGTAACTCATCTAGCGGAAAGAAGCGCAGTTCTTTCGATTCCGTTTGATCGCATACAAGCTCACCGTGAAATTCTCGGCAAATATAAACAGCGAGTACACCGTGTACTTGATCGCCGTTTGGATAGATTTGAAAGAAATCAGGTCCTGAGTATGTACGGAAWAGTTCTGGATTTTTAATGATAAGTCCGGTTTCTTCATATACTTCTCGATTTAAAGCGTCTTCTAACGTTTCGTTATATTCTAAGGCGCCACCAATAATACCCCAGCGGTTAAAATCTGTACGGAGCTGCAGTAATATTTCATTTTTCTCATTTAATATAATGGCGTGTGATCCGATTAAAATGAGTGGATGATTTCCTACTAGATTTCTCATGTCTTCAATATAGCCCATAATTCTTCTCCTTATATTTAATAATAATTAGGCAGTTCTTTTAACATTTTTTCTGTTTTACGTGCTGTAAATGCTAAGTTATGATCATCTTTTGTTCTAAAAAATAATGTGCGTAAAAAGATTTTAATGTTTGCGCATAAAATACAATACTCATTAAGGGAAAGGCGTTTTCTAATTTGAGGAAGCCTTTTTATTTTTTTATAAATAA
>NZ_JBFTMA010000821.1:0-1751 GCF_056396725.1 Bacillus sp. 05T31 | reverse complement strand
CTAATAACCAATTAATTTTTGCTCAACTATCTTTTGACACGCCAAATTGGTATGAAGATTCCGTAAAAATTTGGACAGAAACTAGCACACAATCTGAAGAACTTTTATACTTTAATTCCCTTGAACATGATTATAATGGGGATAGAAAAATAGAACGAATTATAAATGTAGTCAAAGATGTTACTGATTTTGTTATGTTGAAAAAAGAACCTTCTTTTGGTTTTCCGAATTTAAAAGATGCCGTGCGCTTACAAGAGTTACTTAATGACATTGCTTCTAAGAAATCGAGCTTTTATAGAGTTAAATATAACAGTTCGAAGGAAAGGGTCCTACTTAACGAAAAAAGTGGATTTGGACGTTTAGGATAAAAAATAGCAAGGAACTTAAAATAAGTTCCTTGCTATTTTTATAAATTCTTGAACATAATAGCCTTCTGCTTGTGTTAATTCTGTAGAATGTTTATAAGATATGTATATATTTCTATAATGTCGATCTGGTAGTTCATATATTTTTATATTATCAAATGATTTTAAGAAAAGCCTTGGTCCTATAGAAATACCTATGCCTAAATCAATCATTTTCACTATTGTATTGCAGTCACTTATATACGAATGAATCTTAGGCTCTATTTTGTGCTGATTAAAAAATTTCTCAACTTGATTTCTGTATGGCGCTGCTGGCATAATAATATTATTTTGATCAAAGAAATCCTTTAAAGAGCAATCTTTAGGAATTAACTTTAAGTCATTTGGTGTTGCTATAACTAACTCATCTTCCCAAAATGGAACTGATTCACATCCGAATTCCCCGTTAATTGTAAATCCCAGGTCAATTACTTTATTAATAACCCATTCTTGAATTTCATCATAAGTCCCCTCAAATATTATAATTTCAATAAACGGATACAATTTATTAAATTCTTTCATAATTGGAGGTAATATATGTTTTTTTACACTTGTAAAAGCCCCAATCTTCAATGTTTTAGGTAATAATTCATTATTAAAATTAGTCTCAATTAATTTACGGTTTATTTTTAATATCTGACCAATATACTCATAAGCTTTAGTGCCATGAGGAGTTAAAGTAATTGTTCGACCAGTTCTTAGGAATAAAGACGTTCCTAATTCCTTTTCTAAGCTAGAAATTGCATGGCTTACTGCAGATTGCGTCATGTTTAATTTTTCGGCAGCCTTTGTAAAACTCCCCGTTTTAATAACTGATTCAAAAATTTCATACTTAATAATACTCATGAGTTTTATTCATCCCTTGCATTAATATTATTCATTTTATTTAATCCCATTCATTAAGTATACTAATATTAACCTACTTAAGCTAGATGAGTAATGATTACCAAATGTTATATTACCTTAATTTAATCTGCAGATTTTTTAATTGCTATGGCATTATTCAATAATTATATATAGCTCAATTATTATAATTGAAAACACAATCATTATAGAGTTATATATTGATTTAATGATCATTCTCTAAATGCATAAAACTAGCAACTAGAGTGTATAAGATTGATAATTTATTTTATTCTTAACAATGTAAAGGTGGCAAAACTATGAAAAAAGTTATTTTTTTAGCTATTGGTATGTTTGCCTTGGGATTTGATGCTTATATTATTGCTGGACTTGTTCCTGGAATTAGTGATACCTATCAAAAAAGTGCATCCCAAGTCGGGCAAGCGGTAAGTATATTTACATTATGTTATGCAATATCTGCTCCATTGTTTGCTTCTCTCTTAG
>NZ_JBFTMA010000820.1:0-1752 GCF_056396725.1 Bacillus sp. 05T31 | reverse complement strand
GAACGTGTAGTGATAAACCTATCACTGCAGTAATGTTTAAAATAATACTTATAATCATTAAAGACCATTCTATAACTGGAGAAAAGTATCCATTCGTACTTAATGTAGAAGAACTTACACCAAGTATTAAAATCACTATTAGTAAAGGTAAGTTTTTAACCAATTTGAATCCCCCCCTTTAAATATAATATCTTTATATTATTATATCACACACTAGGTTGTGTAATTAATATAAGATAGTTATCTATGGGAATTTAACATGTTTTTTCGTTTTGGGGGTGACCTATTTTTTTAGCTTGATAGCGATGTGACGGTACCCCTAGAGGATAATATTTTTAGTAACTCTACATACTAGAGATTATAATGAAAAAAGGAGAGACGATGTGTCTCTCCTTTTTATCCATGCATATTTAAAGTTAACGATTAACTCCACCGCCAAGTTGTTGTTCAGCCATTGCTACTAGACGTTTTGTGATTTCACCACCAACAGAACCGTTTGCACGAGCTGTTGCGTCTGCACCAAGTTGTACACCAAATTCTTGAGCAATTTCATATTTCATTTGATCAAGAGCTTGTTCAGCGCCATGTACTAATAATTGATTGCTGCTTCCACTGTTATTGTTTGACATGTTATGTCACCTCCTTTACTTTTTAATATGTTTAAAAGTAATCGAAAATATATAATCCTTTTTTTGGTATCCATTTTTCAGTTTTTCAAAGTATAAATTATACATATATTTCACAAAATAGTAATGTGTAGGAGCGCGAAATAAAAAATGCTTGCCATATGAGTATCATGTATTAAACAGACCTCCAGAACACGATGAAACGGGTTGTGCTTTATGAAGGCACAGCCCGTTTTTATTAAGACGTTTTCTCTTACATAACAATTAAAGAATTGGAGGAATACAGATGAAACATATTGTTGCCTTATTAATTAAATATACCGCTATTAGTGCTGTGCTATTGATGATACTAGGCATTTTTCAGGGTATTTCGATTCCTAGAATATTGTTCATTTCATTATTAATTACTGGAGTGGCATATTTAATAGGAGATTTATTTATTTTACCTAAGTATGGAAACATGGTGGCTACCATTGCTGATTTAGGTTTGAGTTTTGTAGGAATTTGGGCATTAACACACTTTTTAACAAATATAAATTTAACTCGTAATATTGGRGCGTCTGCTTTTTTTGCAGCTTTGCTTATTGGTGTGGCTGAAATATTCTTTCATATCTATATGAAGAAAGTTGTTTTACATGCGAATGAGGATTCACGAGAATCTACTACTATTGGTCACGATAAATATGCTATGGAGATTTCTGACGAGTATGTAGATTATTCTAGAATAAAAAGAGAAAGTCCATCTAGAAAAGTAGAAGATGRAACTGATAAATTGAAATAAAAAAGTGGCCCTTGGCCACTTTTTTATCGTTAAGCTTGTTCAGAATTTCGAACATGTAATGGTGGAGGAACTATCCACCCCTTCTTTTTGCTTAAACGTAGTAATGTTACTCCTGCTTGTGCTTTCTTCATGTGAATTTGTCCAAATAGCATGCCTACATCTTCTCGAAGGCATTTTCCCATAACTTGGCTACAAGTTACTAGTCCTGCTGCAAGAGCTGCTGCAACGGCTGCTGCGATTTCTGCATCGTTGATGCGCGCACCAGGAGGAATGTCTTCAATAGAAGCAACCGGTCTTTCTGGAGGTGCTGGTGGTAAAGCCACTCCATTTACCTTTAAAAGGGCT
>NZ_JBFTMA010000819.1:0-1760 GCF_056396725.1 Bacillus sp. 05T31 | reverse complement strand
TCCTTTATCCATTCCTTTTTCAATTGTAAAAATATCTCCAATCCATATTCACTTAAAACGTAGTATTTACGAGGTCTACTCTCCGTTTTATCCCAACTACTCGTCACTAACTCCTGCTTTTCTAATCGGCGAAGTAGTGGATATAAAGTACTTTGATCTATCATGATTCCTGATTGCTCCAATAATTGGACAAGCGAATATCCATATTGCGGCTTTCTTAATTGGCTTAAAACCGCTAACGTCAATGATCCTCTCCTTAGCTCAGTAATTAATGAATTTAATAAAGTATCCATTCACCCACCTCATTTCCATTACTATATGTCATACAGTATGTGTTTTATACTATGTATCGTACAGTATTAGTGTGATAAAAACAATGACTATTTACAAAAAATAGACAATAAAAAAAGCACAAACTATATAATTTGTGCTTTTCTAGCCAATTGATCTAGAGTGTGTGGTGAAATATGTTGCTGTAATTCTTTAGAAAACAATTGTAATTCTTCAGAAATCGATAAATCCTTATCAAAAACGCTACCATTTCTGTATATTTCTACATAAAGAATAGCGTTTTTTCATTTGCGTTTACAATTTTTTAGCTTGATGGCGATGCAGTGATACCCAGTTATTTAAAAATTTAAATCTCGCTACCGGCACTTGAAATTGTTATAATTAAAACATTCTTATTTTTTTGATAATGGAGGGTTGGAAAATGAAAATTGCAATAGTCTGTTTCGATAACTTTACTGATATAGATGTTTTTCTACCATGGGATTTATTAAATCGTGTACGTTTAGTTGGTGGTATTTCTGATTGGAATGTCCAACTATTAGGAACGGAAAAAACTCATATATCCATGTCCGGCTTACGTATTCCCATGACAGGAAGTATATCTGATATTCCTTCTGCTGACGCTGTAATATTTGCAAGTGGTAAGGGTGTACAAGATTTATATAAAAATCAAGAGTATATAAATAGCATTCATGTAGATCCTCAAAAACAATTAATAGGATCTATGTGCTCTGGTTCACTACTACTAGGAGCTAAAAAATTGTTAACTGGCAAAAAAGCAACTACATATCCATCCGTAGTAGAACAGCTTAAAGAATTTGATGTAGACGTTATTGAACAAAGTTTCGTAAACGAAGGAAATATCTCGACTGCTGCGGGTTGTTTTGCTGCTCAAGATCTCTCAGCTTGGATTATAAGAACCCTAATTAATGAAGAAATGGTTGATACTGTGCTAGAAACTGTTCAGCCAGTAGGCAAAGGTTTATATTTTTAATTTCAAATCAAGGGATTGGTTGCTCTCCAAAATGATAAAATGATCTTTTTTGTTACAATTTAGCACAAAATCTTGTTCTGGCGTTCTATAAAATTTTAACTTGATGGCAATGGGGTAACATCTACAATTGCCTCAATATTAATTACCCCATATACATGCGGATATTCTTGACCGTTAGAAGCAAGTTCATATTTTATTTCTGCTTTTACTAGGGATGGATCAATTGTAAGTAATAAAACATCTTCTTCATGACTGAAATATGTTTCCGCAACTATTAAAGCTTGGTCTAATAATGAACAATGAATAAATCCCTCTTCTATTAGTGATTTTTCATTAATTTCTCTAGTTGTTTTTGCGATTTCCCAATTTCTTTTTGTTATTACTTTTGTAATCATATCCATTCCCCCTATATCCTTATATAGAAAAAAAGAGGTTTTTCTGTTTATTACTAGAAAATCCTCTTTTTTATTTATTT
>NZ_JBFTMA010000818.1:0-1761 GCF_056396725.1 Bacillus sp. 05T31 | reverse complement strand
TGCTAACACCTATACGAAATAGACATAAAATATCGCTGATACGTCGCTAAATAAAATGAGAATAATTAACGACTAATAATGAATAATGGTTTATTATAATGGAAGCAACAAAATATAACGTTTTATAATATTTTATATTTAAGGAGAGCAATTCATGAAGCGAAAAAAGAGCCGTTTAATGGTAATGGCACTTGTTACATCTTTATTTTTAACAGCTTGTAATAATAAAGCGAATAAAAGTGATGTAGAAGCTAAAAAACAAGTGTTAAATGTAACAGTATCAGAAGAAATTCCTTCCCTTGATACTACGAAAACGATGGATGGTACATCAGCACACGTTATGCAAAACATATTTGAAGGATTGTATGTGATAGATGATCAAGATAATCCAACTCCCGCTATAGCAAAATCGTTTGAAAGAAGTAAAAATGGTAAAAAATATACATTTGATTTGCGTAAAGATGCAAAATGGTCAAATGGAGACAGTGTAACAGCCAATGATTTTATGTTTGCGTGGAGACGGGCGGTAAGTCATGAAACAGCGTCTCAATATGCGTATATGCTCTTTTACGTGAAAAATGCGAAAGAGATAAATAAGGGAACAATGCCTCTTGATGAACTTGGGGTTAAAGTTATAAATGATTATAAGTTAGAAGTGGAACTAGAACAGCCAATTCCGTATTTTTTACAGTTGTTAGCGTTACCTATATACTTACCACAGCACGAATCATTTTTAAAAGAACAAGGAAAGAATTATGCATTGGAACCTAGTAATCTCATATATAACGGTCCATTTGTATTAGAGAAGTGGAAGCATGAACAAGAGTTTCAATTAAAGAAGAGTGCTACATATTGGGATCAAAAGAAAGTGAAATTAGACGAGATAAACTTTCAAATTGTAAAGGATACAATGACAGYWGTWAAYTTATAYSAAGCTGGYGATTTGGATCGAGTRCCWATTAATTCTCAATTTGTAGACAAGTATAAAGGGAATAARSAATTRCATATGTCGAGCGATCCTGGRATTGCWATGCTCCGTTTTAATGAAAAAAATAATGCGTTAGCAAATAAGAAAGTACGTCAATCTATTTCATTAGCGTTAAATAAGAAGGATTTTGTTACTCACTTTATTAATAACGGGGCAAAACCTGCAAGTGGACTTGTACCAGTTGGTCATGTAAATGAAGAGACTGGTCAAGATTTTAGAAAAGAAAACGGAGATCTTTCTCCATATGATTTGCAAAATGCAAAAAAGATTTGGGAAGAAGCGAAGAAAGAACTGGGAGTAGACGAAGTAAAACTCGAATTTTTAACATATGAACAAGATAATGCAAAACGTATGGCRGAATATATAAAAGGTGACTTAGAAAAGMATTTGCAWGGATTAACGATACAAATTAAACAACAACCATTTAAGCAAAAATTACAGTTAGAACAAACAGGAGATTACGATATATCTATGGCAAATTGGGGACCTGACTATAAAGACCCAATTAGTTATTTAGAACTATTTACGACGGATAATCCGAATAACAAAATGAATTATTCTAACCTTCACTACGATGAATTAATAAAGAAAGCGAAAAGCGATCTAGTACTAGATCAGAATAAAAGATGGGAAGCATTACAAGAGGCCGAGCGAATTCTGCTAGAGGATGCTGCAGTTGCACCGCTTTATCAAATGGGATCAGCTTACGTACAAAAGGATTATGTAAAAGGAATTGAGAAGCATCAATTTGGTGGTGTTTATACGTATAAGAA
>NZ_JBFTMA010000817.1:0-1762 GCF_056396725.1 Bacillus sp. 05T31 | reverse complement strand
CTTTGTAGATACAACATCAATATTACCCATTCCGCCCTGCTGCACATCTGTAACCATCTTTTCTAAATTATCAATGCACTCAAAAATAACATCAATAATATTAGCATTCACCATCATATTTCCATGACGGATTTCGTCTAAAACATTTTCCATCTTATGAGTTAAATCTGCCATTTCCGCAAATTCCATACTCGCAGACATACCTTTAAATGTATGAGCTGAGCGGAATATTTCCCCTACAACACCCATATCGGCAGGATTCTGTTCTAAATTTAGCACATTTTCATTTAGCGACTGTAAATGTTCTTCTGCTTCTTCAAAAAATATATTTAATAGATCTGTTTGCATTTTAATCCCCTACCTGTCTAACAAACATTTCATTTATGTATAACAATTTAGTGTTTTATAACGAGAAAAAAGGGGGCCACACGTCTATCCGCTATCATTGATTTGATTCTTTGTGGCACCCCTTCTATATTAGCTATTTGCTACTTTTGTTAAAGCTTCGATAACACGATCGGCTTGGAATGGCTTTACAATAAAGTCTTTTGCCCCGCCTTTAATTGCATCTAATACCATACCTTGTTGTCCCATTGCAGAACAAATAACAACCTTTGCACTCGAATCAATTTTCATAATTTCTTTTAATGCTTCAAGTCCGTCCATTTCTGGCATAGTAATATCTAGTGTTACAATATCAGGTTGAAGTTCTTTATACTTTTGAATCGCTTCTACCCCATTCTCTGCTTCACCGATAACTTCAAATTCTGAATTACTTTTTAATAAGTTTTTAATCATTGTTCGCATAAACATCGCATCGTCTACAACTAAAATTTTATGTGCCATTCTTTTTGGTTCTCTCCCTCTATGTATAAATATATCTTAATATTTCACCTTATCATTCTCACTCATTATACAAAATAAAACGAGAAAATTTAATATTTTTTTAAAAGAATTTCTGTATTTTTATTATTTTATTAATAAAATGGAAATATATTATTCTTTAATATATATTACAACGCGCCGGTTTTTCTCCCAATTTTGCGGTGAATCATTTGATGCTACTGGTTTTGTGTCCGCATATCCTACCGCTGCTAATCGTTTATCATCTACATTATACACTTCAATTAAGTGGTGAATCATATTAGCTGCTCGTGCTGAAGATAATTCCCAGTTGGAAGGAAATTTTTCATTATGAATCGGTCTACTATCTGTATGTCCTTCTACAACAATTGGGTTTGGTACCGATTGAAAGAACCCTACTAATTGACTAATTACTTCTTTTGCTTCCGGCTTAACATTCGCATCACCTGTATCGAATATTAAGTTATCTACTATAACGATGCTAACACCTGTATCTTCTCGATATACATTCACTTGACTAACACCATTATTATCTACATATGCTTTTAACTTTTTATACAATTCATCCATTCGTTTTTTTGAAACTGCTTTTTCATCATTTTTTTCATGTGAAATATCTGGTATTGTACCTTCCATTACTTTCGCATCCACTTGTTCTGCATCACTAAACTTTTCAAGCATCTTCGATAATTTTACTGTATCTTGTTTTGATGTAGCAACTAATAGTACAAAAAAAGTCAATAACAACATCGTTAAATCAGTAAAAGTCGTCATCCAACGAGGCGATCCTTTTTGCGGTCGTTTTATCATCACCATACCACTCCTTGAAATATTAGGCTGCTCGTTTTTCTTTTTTTATCTTCGTTTCATATACGTATGTATCAAGTTTTAACTTTAA
>NZ_JBFTMA010000816.1:0-2267 GCF_056396725.1 Bacillus sp. 05T31 | reverse complement strand
GCATGTAGGAGTATCAGATAATTAGTTTCAGCTCAACCTGACGGCTTTCATTCCTACTTTCAGTCAATCAGTTGTTGTTATCAAATTGATAACCCTCCTATTTCGTGTTTGCACACTTATGAGGAAACGTGTCGCACAAATAACGTTTTTATTCAATTATCGGTTACAACGTTTGGTTGACTTGTCATCTTATATTCTTTATATAAGCACTTCAAAGCTTCTAGAATTGTTTCATCAACCTCTTTATTATCAAATCGATTAGGTAAATCTCTTCCCCCAACTACATAAAGAAACGGAAATTCATGAAACATTCCTATTATACCAATATTTATTGTAGCGGTGGATAAACCACCTGTCATATGAGCTAAATGATAATACGGTATCCCTTCATAATCACCTTGTTGTCTTACCATTCCACTAATAATGGGTTCCCATAATTCTGGTTCTGCTTTATACCCTCGAAAAATATGTACTAAAAGTGAAAGAACTTGATTTCAGATACTCCAACTTGACCAGATTGTATTTCTTTTATTTTTCGTATGACAGTTTCCATATTCATCCCTCTTTTTATATTGTTTTATCACCCTCATGAAAATTCGATATAAAATGTAAAAAACCTCCTTTGTTAAATTATATTGGTGAATACAAAAAAGATAGCATGAGATTTCTTCATACTATCTTTTGAAATATATACAATTTTTTTAAAAAATTATTTTTACAGTAATAGATACAGCTATTCTTCAGTAGGATTTTTAGGGCCATTAAGCTCCAATTGATAAAGGGCTAAATCTAGCCATCTATTAAACTTATAACCAGCTTTTTTTATTGTTCCTGCATGAACAAATCCATAATTTTGATGCAAGGCAATACTCTTTTCATTTTCCGCATCAATTCCAGCAATTAAGGTCATATATTCTCTTTCTTTTGCAATTGTGATTAATTCTTCCATTAAAGTGGACCCAATTCCATTTTTTCTATATTCCTTATCAACATACACAGAATGTTCAATTGAATATTTATAGGCAGGCCATGCTCTAAATGGACCAAATGTCGCAAATCCTACTACTTTATTATCTAGTTCGTATACTAAAATCGGATAACCGTCAGTCTTTTTTTGTTCATACCAATCTATTCTATTTTCAAGGGTTACAGGTTTATAAGCATATACAGCTGTTGTATAAACTATCGCATCATTATAAATATCTAAAATATATGCTACATCTCTTTTAGTTGCTTCCCTTATCATTGTTTTCTTCCTTTCATAATGGTTATCTTCTAAATGGTTTCATATTATCGGAATTTCTGATTCATTTCCACATACGAATACTAGCTTTTCGGAAACCATCAAATATATTTATTGCAGCAGACAGCGTGTAAATGAAAATTCCACCGCCAATTAACCACGTTTTAAATTCCTCTGGGGAAATAGTAAACATATTTGCCACATACGTAATAAATCCTTCGTTAAATAAATGCGGATTTACTACAATTACAATGAATACTATTGTTCCGGCTACTTGAAGAATAGAATTCCCAATTGCCAATCTTTGCGTCCACTGTCCTTGCACTAATTTATAAAGAGATATACCTATTTCGAAAACGATCATAATTACAACGATTGGCCAATACTGAAGTAAAACATCTTGATTGAAAGTTGGCGCGACAAACTTCAGTCCATTTGCTGTGCCATTATATACGCCAACAAGATGATTCGCATAAAAGTAAAGTGTAGCCCAAACTGCTGTCCACATCAAACCTCCAAAAACTTCAAACTTTGAGATTGACTTTTTCTTTGGAACATACGAAATGTTTTTTAAATCATCAGGAGTCCATTTTTTTAAACTTGTCGTCAACGGTTGAGTACCTTTGTCTTTATCTGTTCTTTCTAAAATAGCAAATACAAGTGTCAACCAAAAAAATACATGGAGGCCTACTTCGACAATTTCCCCAATGCCTTTACCTATCAATTTTAAAATAACATTTAATACTGCTTGATCACCAGTATAGCCTATAAAATTTTCTGCAATCATTGCAATGAGTGCGATAACAGCTGCAATTGGTATAATCATTTTTAATAATGTCGTATATACATCAAAATAACGTGGTCCAATTAAATGCATCGGTCTATCCAAATAGCCATTAGCCAATGAAACTGGACTTCCCAGTTTTTCGAGTACGCTCTTCACATCTTCCTCATTATAATCGTCAGGTAACATATCCTCTATTGTTGACCGTAGTTCAAGTGTAATATCTTCACATATCTTCAC
>NZ_JBFTMA010000815.1:0-1766 GCF_056396725.1 Bacillus sp. 05T31 | reverse complement strand
AGTAAAGTCTAATACGTGTTTACTAAAGGAATTAAAAGAAAAACTTCCAGAATTTTTTACAGAGAGCAAATTTGATGCAGAGGGCATGCTGATTGAAGAAGCAGAATTTGACTTAGAAAAGTTTCAACGTGCCTTAAAAGAAAGGAATATTAATGAGTTAACAAGCGGATATCAACTAGAATTTATCGGGAAAGATTACGCAAAAAAACAAGCGGGGGAACATGCAACAACAGTCATTGTTCCGAATAATGACCATAATAATTCAGATGAAAATAAAAAAAGTAAGAATTTATTTTTCACAGGTGATAATTTAGAAGTATTGCGTCATTTGCAAAATAATTATAACAATTCTATCGATATGATTTATATTGATCCTCCATATAATACTGGAGATGATGGATTTATTTATCCAGATAAATTTGAATTTAATGATGAAACTCTTAAAGATATGTTTGGCATGAATGATAAAGAATTTGAAAGATTGAAGAGTATTCAGGGAACAGCAACTCATTCTGCTTGGTTAACTTTTATGTATCCGAGATTATGGCTAGCGAAAAGGTTACTTAAGGAGAATGGAGTTATTTTATTATCAATAGACGATAATGAACAATCTAATTTGACACTACTTCTCAATGAAATATTTGGTGAAGGGAACAAGTTACCTCCATTTACATGGCAAAATAAAAAAGGTGGAGGCAATGATTCGACGCATGTTGCGGAGGAAACTGAAGTTGTTCTTGTTTATGCAAAGAATATTAATCTCGTTCCAAAATTATTTGAGTCCTATAATCCGGAGTATGTAAAAAGATACAAAGAAGAAGATGCCCATGGAAGGTTTTATTGGGACACATTTAAAAGGAAATCAGGAAAACAATACTATCCAATAGAGGCTCCGGATGGAACTATCCTACAATATGATGAACAGGGAAATGAAATTAGTTGGTTAAGGTCAGAAGGGAGATTTTATCAAGATTTAGAAAATGGTGAAGTAAAGTTTGTGAAAAATAGAGCAGGTGAGTGGAATGTGCATTTTAAACAACGCATTCCAAACGGTAAAAAACCTAGAAGTATCCTTTCAGATAAAGGGACTACTGCTTCAGGTAGTCAAGAAATCCTTAATTATTTTTCAAAAGAAGTGTTTAGTAACCCTAAACCAACGACCTTAATAGAATATTTTATCGAAGTATTTACTGATGACAAAGCTATCATATTAGACTTTTTTGCAGGCTCAGCAACGACTGCTGACGCAATAATGAAATTAAATGCAGCTCAACAATGTGAGAGGACATTTATTTTAGCTCAATTAAATGAGCTTACATACAGTGTTAATAGCGATGGGGGAGTAATACCTAAAAATGATATCGTAAGTAAAAATGCTTATAGTTTAGGGTATATGTCTATTGATGAGATTAGTCGGGAACGAATTAAAAGGGCAAACCAAAAAATTCAAAAAGAAGCAGGTTTAACGCTTTCTGAGAAATTTGATGGTGGATTTAAACATTATCGAGTGATTTCTTCAGAACAACCAACGTTGGATGATTTGGAATCATTTGATATTGAATCTGGTTTGTTCAAAGATTCGAGTGGACAACTCAACCAGCTATCAGAAAGTGGATTTGACGATATGATTCAGCCGTTTTCTTCGAAAGGGTTAAAAGTTGATGGCAATGCTAGTGGAGAGGACACGATTATAACAACTTGGTTAGTATCAGATGGTTATAAAATGGGGGTAGATGTTGAAAGAATTAATTTAAATGGTTATCAAG
>NZ_JBFTMA010000814.1:0-1768 GCF_056396725.1 Bacillus sp. 05T31 | reverse complement strand
ATTTGTGACAGTGAGGCTTTCAAAATTTTCTACTTGAAAAATCCTTGTTTCACCTGTAGCTATTGTAGCAGTAATTGGTCTACGAGCATTTCTTGTACGAATAGTTATTACAATCGGTGCAGAGGTGCCAGGAACATGAAACTGAAGTAATGTTTTGTTGTGATTATTAGTAGAATCTTCGAAAACTATTCTTGAAGTGTTAGCTGGTACGACAATATCTAGAGGTATATTTGAACCGGCAATCGTATGCGTTTCAATGAAACAGTTCTCTTTTTGGTGGTGAGAATAAGAATAGTTTTTATAGTACTTTTTTCCATGTTTATAAAAATAGTCAGCCATTCTTTAATCTCCTATCTTTTATTTGTCTATATATAGTATTTAATAAAAGTAAGAAATGTTTGTACAAGGTAGAAAAAAGTTCTATTTAGTAGAATAAGAGAAAAAATTTAGATGTATGTTCTGTAGAATTTGTTTCAGTCAACCCAAATATAAGAAATGTATAGCTAACCTTTTTACGATATTAATAGTTAGGAAAGCATAGATCGGGAAATACAGTTTGGTATTCTGGGATTAACCGAAGATCAGTAGTTAAGGTCGCATAGTGCGTATAGTTTTTTTCTGATTTTTCAAGTGTTGTTAAATGATGAGAACCTAAACCACGCTGTACACTATGTTTAGAAAGAGTGGGTCCAATTTGTAATTTTCTTTTTTTCATAGCCTTTTTCCATGGACTATAAAAAAATTTAAAAACGAAAGCAGGCTGCATGTAAATGCTATATGGATAATGTGAGCCATGTCTGCCGACTCTGTAGTCACCATGAAAAATATTGTGAAGTAATCTACCGTTGGGATAAAGCAGATTGGGACTGGGATGGATTAAAATACCGTGATAACGTTCATCGATCATCTTTATAACTCTAATGGAAAACCTGTTCCCTCCATTAAAGTTAAGTTAAGTTAAGTGAAGAATTGTTTTTTATTAAAACACCAAAGAAACTCTGTCGTATTTAATACCATTTTCCATCCAGTAACTTCTTTTTCAATTTCCATAACTTCTTAATCAACTAGATAGGCATCAAATTCTAATACTTTTGAATTACGAATTTCCCAATGAGGTGCAAATAACTTACATATTTCCACTGAACGGTCAGTAGATCCTCGGTTAATTAGAATACCGTGATCAGATAGTTTTGTATGATGCATTAACCATCATGGAAGTAAATATTCTGCATTGTAAAAATGAGAACTTAAAGTAGTCTTAATGAAAACCTCCTACTTATATAAAACACTACGATAAGGTGGGAATCTTATCGCTAGAAGGTTCCCACCTTAAAACTAGAAAAACAAAGATGATAGGTGTAAGGATAATTATTTATTTCGGATTGACTGTTAAATTAAGAATTGGGATGGTTATGGAGTTAGTTGATAACAATTGAAATAGCGCTAAAAATTAATAAAACTGCCATAATAATGTTAAAGAATTGGTTATGTTTTAATAAAAGTTTTTGGAACATTGAACCGAATAGGCTCCAACTAAATGTACTCATTAAACCGACTACTCCTAAAAATAATGAAAAAAGAAGGTAACTAGAATATGAATTGTAGTAAGGGAGAATAAAAGTAGAAACTACAGTCAGTCCGAATAATATCCCTTTAGGGTTAACAAACTGAAGAAAAATCCCCACTGTAAATAAGTTCTTATTATCTTTTTCATCGGGATCTGTACTGCCTTTACTAATGAGTATTTTAATAGCTAGATATAGCATGT
>NZ_JBFTMA010000813.1:0-1771 GCF_056396725.1 Bacillus sp. 05T31 | reverse complement strand
AACAAACCCTAATAGTGTTGTCCCAAAAATCGGTAAAGAATTAGGCGTTCCTATTATTGAAAACCAATTATTTTTTGATGATGTATATACGGTAAGTCACATTTCAAAACAAGCACAATTACTCATAAAAAAAATCCAAGACAAACCCATTATGGTAGCTATCGGACACGTTGGGGCTCCAGGTGAAATTACATCACGTATTATCGAAACTTCTATTCCTAAAATTCGTGAGCATGCAGACTTTATTTTTTTATCTGATTTAGCATTATCTCCACCTTCTGTTTCAAAATAARATTCATTTCTCGCACTAAAAAAGRTACCTATCTACAYATAGCAGATAGGTACCTTTCCTTTTCAACTTAAATATAATCTACATGACTCACCCTGAATCCCTTTTTCTCTATCTTTTCAATTAATTGCTTTAATTTTTTTTCATTTAACTCATCCGATATATTTACGATAACACGGCGAATATATTGATCACCGTTATCAAGCGTAAACAGTCCACCGATATTATATGCTTTTAATAATGTCCCAAGCTCTTTAATTGTTCCCTTACAATCTTGTGTTGCAATTGTTAATATATAACCACCCGTCCGCATACCGAACGAATCCTCAATGACATCAAATACATTAGAATGTGTTAAAATGCCGACAAATTCATTATACTCATTTAAAACCGCTAAAAACGGGAGACGACGAATAACGTAAAAAGCTCTAAAAAAAGAATCCTTTTCAAAAATAAACGAATTTGGACTTTCCAGTACATCTTCTGTACTTACATCCTCTAATCTGCTATTACACTTCTTTTCTAAAAGATCTACTTTATAAATAATCCCCGTGAATTCCTTCTCATTTTCTGCTAATACAGGAATTGCGCGAAATCCCGTTTCATTCATAATTTGTAACGCCTTTTCACCAGAATCATTCGTTTTRCAAAATGTCACCTGCTGTTTTGGCAGAAAATGATATTTAACTCGCAAAATATGTTCCTCCTTACATGTCAACATGTAATCTATATATAATAAGGAGACCTATATTTTATGAGTAAAATCTCTTTTTAAAACGCTTTCATTTTTAAGGGATGGTAATCTCTGTGAATACATCTTTATATAACAGAACTTTTTGCCCCTTTTATCATTAAAAGCTTTACGTGATAGTTCATTAAATACTCTATACCTTCCAACCATTTTTTCGCTTCTTCTGGAGTTTTCCCCCACACGATCATTCCGTAATTATGAACAAGGACTACTCCTCCACCTTCAATAAAATTCGGAACATTATTTTCTAATAAATTAGCGAATTTCTTTTCATCTTCTACAATTGGAATTGTCATTTCTGTAATACCGTCTTTTCCAAAAACACGTTCCACACTACGTTTTTCGAATGTTACTTCTCCTTCTTTCCCATATAGCTCTGACATTAAATGACTATCTACAGTCTGTACTTGTAAAATGCATTCTGCACTACTTTTTTTATAAATATCCGCATGCATAAATGACTCTATAGCTGGTTTTTCTTCGTTTTCAAATACTGGCTCACACATGCAATTTACGACAATAAAATCTTCTTCAGAAAATACCCCTTTATCTCTTCCCTCTACATTCACTAAAAATGTTAATGGCTCTTTTGACGTACACATCGATAAACTAATTTTCGTACCATAAAACCAATCGCGAAGTGCCAATTCTGCTTTCACATCTTTTAATTCGTTCCATTTTTTCAGAAAAAATAACATTTCGTCACCCCCGGCGTAATATTAATATAATGT
>NZ_JBFTMA010000812.1:0-1778 GCF_056396725.1 Bacillus sp. 05T31 | reverse complement strand
GTTAGACCGTGTCTAACAATTGGGGTGCACTTCATAGTAGCTCATGACTTTTTCTATTAAATAACCTTTTTAAATAAGTTATATACTTTTTTCGAATTRCCTTCATTTAATTGATAATAAGTAAGGTCTACGTCATCAGGAGTGTTTTGAWGGGCAAKCATAACTTCACTACTGTTGTTATCTACTATCCAAAGTAAATATTGTTTATAAGTTCCATCTTGGAAAGTAATCCACATGTTACAATCTACTAAATCAGAACCTTCTTCATCTAGCGTTAAATCGCCTTTTTTTGCTGTATCCATACTGTTAATGAATGTTTTTAATTCATCTGTTTTTGTAAGGAAGATAGATTTTTTTGTCTTAAGCGACTCTACATGTATATCTTTTATTTCCTGTTTTCCTAAAAAAACAGGAGGTGCATTTGGGTCTCTTTGAGTTGAAATAATAGTAGCTTTCTTCTTTGGTTTACTTGCTGTATAGAGATCTTGAATAGATTTTCCAGAGTTTAAAAACCATACGGTTCCAAAAACAATCAATGCGCTACCTATCAATAAAATGATTTTCTTAATAGGGTATTCTCCTCTCTATTGCTTCATGTGAAGAGCTTTTCTATTAATATATGATAGGTAAGCGTAAAGTATTATAGTTGAACGTGATTATGCTTCACGGTTTTTATAGGGCGGTCAACGAGTAAATTGTAAGTAAGCCCTATTAATACGAGAATTCCACCGATAATTTTTCCGGTTGATAGTTCGTGTGACAGGAAGAAATCGATGATAGTCCCCGTAAACAATTGTCCGATAAAGATGAGTAACGTTAAATAAAATGCTGATATTTTAGGAGTAATATAGTTTGATAATGAGATGACGATAACGCCTACTAATCCGCCTAAGTATACAGCGATAGGTATGGATTGTAACGTATGACTAGAAATATACAACGAATCTGAACTGAAAATTAAAAATAACATGGAGAAAAATAATCCAGTAATATAATTGAAAAATGTGCCTTCCCAATTTCCAATTTCCTTTGCTAAATTCGCGTTAATAATTCTAGCAACAACGATAGAAACACCAGCTAAAATAGCGATACAAATATATAACATTTTCTTACCTCCATTAATAAATTGTCATGACTATAATTCCAGAAGAGATGAATAATAATCCAATTAATTTTTTCTTATCAAACTTCGAAACTTTCATTCCTAATAAACCGAAATGATCAATAACTATGGAAGCGATGGATTGACCAAGTAAGCTTAATGCAATCGTAATAGAGGCACCAAGAGCAGAGAAACTTATATTATTAAAAAGAACAGTGAATACTCCAATTGCCCCAGCGCTATATAAAAAAAGTGGAATACCTTTATCAAARYGGATTTTATTTTTGTTWAKGATTAAAACGAAAATAACTGCAATTAAACCGACAAGGTGAATGACAACGCTCGCTGTGTACTTGCCAATTAACTCAGATAAAATCCCATTCAAWGGAAGCATAACGGCAATGAGCACACCAATAAAGACAGAAAGAAAGTTATACAATGTAATAGCCCCTTTATATTTCATATTTGTAATGACTGTATCATGCTGAAATTGTCTATTACTATGACATATGTCATAGTGGAAGAAGAAAATTTTAATTACAATGGGGATAGTTGTAAAGGCGGGGGAACTATGAAGAAAGTATGTAATTCTAATAAATTAGCAGAGTATATGAAACAAAATAATATCGATTCATTTTTTAGTAGTGATATGAAACCGTATATGGAATATATGGAA
>NZ_JBFTMA010000811.1:0-1784 GCF_056396725.1 Bacillus sp. 05T31 | reverse complement strand
GAATATACAGAAAAAACGATTGTTAAAGGAATAAATATAGTTGATAAATTATAAAACGACATAACCTTATACAAAGTTTCCAATTCATTCATTTTCTCTTTTACAATTCCAGGTTCAAAATAATTGAACAAACAACCAATGATACTGACATTAAGTAAAAAGAGAATACTTAACCAAACATATTTCATCCTTATAGTTTCTTTCATTACATTATAAAAGAACATGCTTCCTACTCCCCCGTAAATAAAGAACTACAGAGCAAAACCAAATACATAACAGTACACTAAGAAAAACTTGTAATTCAAAAAAGCCGAAATCTTTAATTGAATAATCTTTAGGATTGAGAATCCCTTTTCCAATACCAAGCCAAAAAATATGTAAAACAAATGGAACTAAATAAATAAAATAAACTCGTTTTATAAAAAACGAAACTGATAAAGCCACACTTGAAAAAACTGCACCGTATAAACCATTTAAAAATACATACATTAGAAAATATAAAGTAGGGTACTCATAATAAACTATATGAAATTGAGCTGTTGGTGAAACAGTAGAAGCCATATAATTTAATATTGGATGCGGAGCAACTGTTGGATAAGTCATTGCATATAAATAAAAGTTAAATAGTAAAGGGACACTTATAATAAAAAAAGATACAATGAAATTCATAAAATAAAGTAGCTTAAAATAATAACCTGTTCCCATTTTAGAAATAACAGGATAAATAAACCCATAATTTTTATCAATTCTATAAATCCCTGCTACAGCCATTGCAGAAAGCATAGGAAATATAAGTAGATAAAACTCACTATAAAACGATAATCTAGTAAAATATAAAATATTAGACAAATATGGGGATACCTTTATAATCCCATCATCGTTAAATCCTTTAGTTGTTACACACATAGCAATATATTGAGCACTAACAATTATTAACATAATAAATAAAGACAACCAAAACATCCTACCTTTTAAAATCCTTCCTAAAAAGTAACTCATCTATAGCTCCTCCATAAACCATTAATTAAATTTAAATCTTTTTTAATATGAATAATTGATCCGCAACACCATAACATTTATTTTCTTTATTTAACCAAATGTAACGAAAAGAAACATTTGYTCTCTCTCCTTCAAATTTAGGAAACTCAACTTCATACTGATAAACATCATACTGATAAACACCATTTGCATCTTTTCTTTGTACACTCTTAACTTCTTGTTTCCACTGAATTACTTTTCCATCAATTTGTTCAATCCGTCCCAAAAGATACGTTGGTTTTTTCTTATTCGTAACACCCGTTAAAAAAACATAATAATTTTCTGGTATAACTCCTGACTTTAAATTTTTATCTAAAAGCTTATCTTCTATTGCAATATCATTTCTATCTATTTGACCTTGAAAGAAATCATTACCATTTTCATTCCCGAAAAATACTTGTTCATAAATAGTATTTTTCTTAATTTCTTGCAACTGAATACTTTTTAAATTTCCTTTTTCCGTTAAAGTATCTTCAATATTTACAATAGGTTCATCTACTTTCTTTTGACAAGAAACTAAGAAACTAATACTCAATATAAAAAAACAAACTAAAATATATTTTGAAATAAGTTTCATTACAGCTCCTCCTATTTTTAAAAATTAAATAGCAGAAAAAGTCGTATAATCTAGATTAGAAACTATACGACTTTTTCTAGCGCTACAAAATAAATAATTTCAATTTATAATTTCTAAATCAATATTCGATGTAAGGTCCATTAGGTCTTACACTATMAGGGCTCCAAGC
>NZ_JBFTMA010000810.1:0-1792 GCF_056396725.1 Bacillus sp. 05T31 | reverse complement strand
TGCTACAATCGCAAAAAACTCTCTGCGTTTTGTTTCTATTTCTCGTTCTTTTTCAATATCATTTTTTAATTGTTGATTTGCTTTTTTTAAATCAAACATAGCTTGTTGTAAGTTAATAGACATGTCATTCAAACTATTAGATAATTCTCCTAACTCATCTGTAGAGCGAACCTCAATTTTTTCGGAGAAATCTAAATTTGCCATCTTTTGTGCACCTTCATTAATATAAATAAGTGGTTTTGTAATAAACCTGGAATAGAAATAAGCACTCCCTACACCAATTACGAGTACAATGATACTAATATAGGGGAGAAAGCGTACTAAAACCTGTGAAGCTTCATCAATTGGTTGAAATGTAGCAAAGACTATAAGTGTTAAACTACCATCTTGAAATTGAATTGGTTGCGTAAGGTTATATGAATTGCTAAGGGTACCTGCATTCTCGAACCGTGTGGCTCTAGTAACTACTGTTGTTTGCGAACCATTTTGAGTAAAAGAAAATGAAGGAGAGTATTTAATTATTCCCTCATTATTTTGAAGATAAAGCATCGCATTATTTTTTTTTGCATATTCATCAAAAAGTGGTATCGCATCTTGAAACGTAAGATCTTTAGATTTATCAATGATTTCTTTTATCCCTGTTTGAAGTTGATCTGTTTTGTATTGCTCATAAAACGTAGGGAGAAAGAAGTATAAAGTTAAATAAATCAATACTGCAAAGGATAACAAAATGAGAGAGGTAGTCATAAAGAGTTTATAAGTAATTTGCTTCATCTTCATGATTTTCACAATACTATTCATCAATTTTATAACCAATACCCTTTATTGTTTTAATATAAGGGATAGCTAACTTTTTACGTAGGTTTTTAATATGTGTATCAATTATTCGTGTTTCTCCAAAATAATCGTACCCCCAAACTTTTTCTACGATATTTTCTCTTGTGAGTACTTTTCTCTCATTTTGAAATAGTAATTGTAGAATTTCAAACTCTTTTGTCGTTAATAAAATTTCAACGTCATTTACATATACTCTATATGCATCAACATCGATACGCACTTCTTTAAATACCAAATGATTATTTACATTTTTATCATAACTTCTTCTAAGTACAGCTTCGACTCGTCTAATCAAAACATGAAACGAAAAGGGTTTTGTTATATAATCATCGATTCCAAGATCGAACCCTTTCATTTGATCTTCCTCTTCTTCCAATGCAGTTAGCATAATAATTGGTACGTTTGACTGACTTCGAATCATCTTGGATACTTCAAATCCATTAAGATTGGGCATCATTACATCTAGAAGAATTAAATCAAAGGATTGCTTATTAAATTGTGTCATACCCTCTAATCCATCTGATGCGACTACCACTGTATACTGTTGTGTCATTAAAAATTGTTTAATTAATTCCTGAATTTCTTGATCGTCTTCTACCACGAGAATATGATAGTTTTTCATAATATCACCTCTGGTAGTCATTATAGCCTTACTATCTGGAGTTTATGTGGAGATAAATTAGGAGATTTCACAAGACGATTATTGTGTTAGCTCCACGTTCAATAAAATGAACGATTAATATTTAAGTAAAACTAATGTATAATAATGTGAATTGCATGTAATTTCTTAAAACTGTATGAAAATATACTTTTGCTTCTTTACCAGAAGGGGAAAAGGAAATGAATTTCAATATAAAAGAAGCTACCGAAATACTAGAGCGCGTGCCACAAACTTTGGAGTTTTTTATCTAGTTCTCTGTTTAATCGTTAATCGCCTAAATAACAACTCTCTTGG
>NZ_JBFTMA010000809.1:0-3183 GCF_056396725.1 Bacillus sp. 05T31 | reverse complement strand
GAAGACTTTAAAACAATTTCTTCTGTACCATACTGTAAGTTTGAATATACCGGATGCTCCCAGCTAAAAATAAAACTTCCTCCTGGCTTTAAATACGAATAAATCAGTTCCAATGTTTTTCTTAAATTAGACGTCCATCCTAATGCATAGATGGAATACACTATATCAAAATGCTCTGTCGGTATATTTACTACTTCTTCCATTGCCCCGCGTATTAACTTCGGATTCCAATGCTTTAACGTTTCATTTGCTGTTTCAATTTGCGTCTCTGAAAGATCGAGCCCCCATAACTCTTTCGCGCCACGCTCCGCCAAATATCTCAAAGAATGCCCACTACCACATCCGATATCAAGAATGCTTTTACTTTCAATTGAATCAAATAAATGAATTTCATCTTCTGATGCTGTATATGGTCCGTATTTAGGCAAACAATCTACTTGAAAAAAATGGGGTGCTACTAAGTCCCAACACTTTTTATTTAGCTCTAGCATTTTTGTTTGTTCCATCACTTTTACATTCCCCTCTCTTTTTTCTTTCCCCTATAAGAATTAACCGTTATAACCTGATCTTCCTTTTCTTTTAGCTCGATAATTTTTCACTTTTGCGATTGTACCACAAGCTCTGCCTTCTTCCCCTCCTGCATACATCCCACACCATCTTTTACTTCCATTACGAGAATGGTCGTAAAAGACCCAGCGGCAATCCGGACATGCTTTTAATCGCCCCCATTGTTTTTGATTAATAGCCTTCAAAATAATTTGTAACATCTTCGTATACAAATTATTTTCTCCTATCGGTTCATATGTGATATCTTCCATATTTTCTGCCACACATACTCGGAATGAGTACTTCTCAAACCACTTTTGCAACATTCCCTGCTCTTCAACAGCACTACGAATATCCTCTCTAAATTGCTTTAACTCGTCCAAGGTATGAAACGCAAGCTCTTCGTTCCAATATTTCTCCCTAAATGTTATAACATCATCTATCATCTGAAACTGATCTATAGGATTTCTTGTATCATTTGGTATTCTCCATGTATTTAAAAACTCCCTAATTATTTCAAGTTGGTTAGGAGCCTCTTGGTTTTGACTCAAAGGTATTCACCATCTTTCTAAAATTTACTTTTTTCTGACTTTATGTATAATTATAATATAAAATAGTTAACCAGTAATTGATTTTAATGGTTACATACCTAGGAGGAGTTCTATGAAAAATTTCTCAATGCCGATACGTTTTATGCTCATTTCTTCATTCTTTATGTCTTTTGGATATTTTGCGGTATWYGCATTTCTAGCTATTTATCTATTAAATTTTCTCCACTTTTCATCCGTGCAAGTAGGAACAGTTTTAACGGTTATGACAATTACATCAAGAGTTATCCCTTTATTCTCAGGATTAATCGCTGACAAAATAGGCTATATCCCACGTCAATTACATTAGGGATACAAGCCATCTTACAAAATAAAATCTTTCTATTATTTTCATTTATTATGATTTTCTTCTACATTATGTTTACTCAACTTACTGTCGCACTCCCACTTCATATGAAAAACATTAGTCATAGTAACCAGCTCGCTACTTTAGTTATTACAATAAATGCTATAACAGGCGTCATGTTTATGGTGTTATTCCGAAAGCTATTTCATAAATACAACACACTTTCTATTATTAAATACGGTGTTTTATTAATGGGAATTTCCTTTTTACTCATTCCTTTATTTCAACACCCATATTGGCTATTTATTTGTGTAATTTTATTTACAATCGGTGAAACACTCGTATTACCTAACGCTGATATCGCTATTGCAAATTACAGTAACGAATCATATACAGCTACTTACTTCGGATTTTATCAACTATCACTCGCATTTGGTTTTATCATTGGTAATTATACCGGTACATGGTTTACATCGAACTTAAACGGAATGTATGCACCATGGATTATTTTCGGTGGAATAGGACTTATTGGTTTTATTTCACTCCATATTTTAAATATTAAAAAAGAGAGCTCTAAAGAGGATATATACCTATGTAATGAGACGAAACATCTTTAACACATTACAATTGAGATGGTACCTTTAGACAAGAAGCCTATAATAAAAAATTCGACCATCATATGTGACGGTCGAATTTTTTTATTCTTCATATTCAAGATGATTATGTCTTTTACAGCCAAATAAATAGCAAGCCCCTATATAATCAGTTTCAAATTCTAACCCTGGAACATATCCAGATTTGATACATTCTATCATTTTTTTATAACAATTATTCTCTTCTGTATATTCCTCAATTAACTCTTTCTTATCTTTTTCTGTCCAATTTTCTTCTACTTCTTCATTATGAACATCTTTTATTTCTGCTGTTTTCGCTTCAATAGATTCTCGTATGACTTCATTTATACGGGAGAAATTATTAGCTTTATATAGAGCATAAACAAATCTACCAATCCAATTGGGACTTTTCCAATCTTCTTTGTATCCCTTTTCGAAGCATTGAATGGCTTCTTTATAGCAATTCAACTCAACATATAAACCTGCTACATTAATTTCTCCTACAAAATCATCAGATTTCCTGTTAAAAGCATCCAACTTCTCTTTCGCTTCTGTTTTTCGCCCTAAATCAATTAAACACTTTACATAGTTATACATTATAATGTCTGAATCCCCTGCAACTCGCAAGAAAAATTCCGAAGCTTCTTCCAGCTCTCCAAGGTTATAATGAGCTACAGCTACATTGTGATATGCTTCATCGGATGGTTGAATCGAAATAGACTTTTGTAATACCTCTTTCGCTTCTGCCCACTTTTCTTGTTTTATGTAAATGTCCCCTAAGATGTTATAAGGAAAGTATGAGGAAGGATTCAACTTAATAACCTCTCTTATTAATTCAAGAGCTTTATCATCATTCTCTTCCTCATAAAAGTACATCCAAGCAAGATTATTGAGAGATTGTACACCTCTAGATTCATGTACTGCTCGGTGAAACAGTTCCATTGCTTTCTCATATTCATTTTGTTCAAACATTTCAATTGCCTTCTCGTTAATATTCAAATAACTACCTCCGAAGTGAATGAATTCATCTATTCCATATCTTTATTTTAAAATGTAAAAATTGTAATTTCCATAAAAATAAGATCGGTTCGCATTAAGTTCTTTCTCCCGTCTACATGTCATCATATAG
>NZ_JBFTMA010000808.1:0-2897 GCF_056396725.1 Bacillus sp. 05T31 | reverse complement strand
ACTACAAACAATTTTACGAGAACAACCGTTAACTCAGTCATTAAGTTACGATCATCCGCAGGGCTATCTCCCGCTAAGGCAAGCGGTCGTAAAATATATGAGGAGATATTTAAAAGTTGAAGCGACCGAACAATCGATTATGATTACATCCGGCGCCCAACAAGCACTTCACCTTATCGTACAATGTTTATTAAACCCAGGTGATGCGGTCGCTTTCGAAAGTCCATCACACTGCTACTCATTACCATTATTCCAATCGGCAGGTATTCGTATTTTCCCATTACCTGTCGATGAACACGGTATTAATCCAGACGATGTGCAGGAGTTGTATAGAAAACATCGTATTAAAATGATTTTTTTAAATCCAAATTTCCAAAATCCTACGGGAACGATGCTGCATCCAAACCGTAGAAAAAAATTGTTATCACTTTGTGCGGACTTACGAATTGCGATCGTTGAAGATGATCCGTCTAGTTTACTTACGTTAGAAAATAAACAACCTTGCCCTACTTTAAAATCAATTGATGAAAACGGAACGGTCATTTATGTCCATTCCTTATCAAAAATGATTGCGCCAGGTTTACGAGTTGGCTGGCTTGTCGCTCCGCAGTCTGTCGTAGAGCGATTATCAGATGCGCGTCACCAAATGGAATTAGGAATGAGTATATTCCCGCAGTGGCTTATACAACAATTTTTCGAAACTGTACCATTTCATTCTCATATAGTTCCTTTACGAAAGCAACTAGCAGAAAAAAGAGACATTATCGTTCGTGCCCTAAACGAGCAACTTCACGATAAAATCTCTTTCTCAAGCCCAACCGGTGGTATATACATATGGGGAAAATTAAACGAACCTATAAACGAAAAACAACTCATTATGCAAAGCTTAAAACAAGAAATCACCTTTATGCCGGGAAGTATTTTCGGTGCTAAAGATGGTTATATTCGTTTATCTTACGGGAAAGTGAATATTGATCAAATTGAGGAAGGTATTTCTCGTTTGCGTGAGGCTATTTTGGTTTGTGGGAAATAACATTATGTAAAGAAGTCTCGTTTGACAAAAGCAAAATCTACCATTATTATCAACACGAACCTATTCATAGGAGTGATAAAATGAAGATTTACGTTGATGCAGATGCTTGTCCTGTAAAAGATGTGATTATTTATGAAGCTACGAATGCCGAAATTCCTGTTACCCTCGTTACTAGTTTCTCTCATTATTCTAATGCTAAGCAGCCAACAGGTGTGGAAACAATTTATGTTGATTCCGGAGCAGATGCTGCGGATTACCGGATTATGCAGTTAGCAAAAAAAGAAGATTTAATCGTAACGCAAGATTACGGTCTTGCTTCGCTTGCTTTAGCAAAAGGCTGTATCGTTCTACACCATAAAGGCTATAAGTATACGAATGAAAACATTGAACAATTGTTACAAACACGGTATTTAAGTGCAATGGTTCGAAAAAGCGGCAAGCGTACAAAAGGGCCAAAACCATTTACAGCAGAAGATAAAGAGAAATTTAGAGAACTCTTTAAAAGTATGATTGCACTTTAGAAATGAACCTTCTATTTGTAGGGAAAGCTTAACAAAGAAAAGAAGAGAATATCCAAATGAACATTCTCTTCTTGAGGCTTACCCGTTTAAAAAGACGGTAAATTATCTAAGTTATTTTCCTTTATACCATCCGGTTCACTACGTATAATATCCCTACCATACTTATGAAATACGGTTCTGCTCCTGAACTGACTTCCTGAGCTACTTCCAATTGTGCTTGCTCTTCTCCTTGATGTAAGTATTCATTATAAACTTTTTTAAAGTCTTTTTTGTCCATAAATTTCACCTCCAACACATTTTATTAGTATGGTTGTTAGGTGTTGGTTTTATGTACCTTTCTCTTAACAAAATGTATTTTTATTTATTATAAGTTTTGAATCATATATTCTAATTTAAATGCTTTTTTTTAATACCTACGCAAATCCTTCAAAGTCTCCAATATATCATCTGTAAAGGCAGTAGCACCCTCATTCTCTAAAGCTGTAAAATATAAACTTCTTAAGAAAGCTCTAATATTTTGTACTAAAATAGCTTGCTGAGGATGTCGGATGTCTTCAACAATTGCTATACTATGTAGCCAGTTGCTCCACTCTTCTTCAGTTAAACTATTTTGATTCCGTAACGACATGATTGGCGTTACTAATCTCTCATCCTCAAAGTTTATGTATACGTAATCATTCAATCGAACCTTCTGACGAACAACAGCTAGGATTGCATATGAAAACTCACGATTTCGTATCGTACGCGCTAAAGCATCTAGTGCATCTGCCGCATGTGCAGTAGAATGTGCCCAGCCTTTTCCTTCTACGTAACCYCTTACATCTTCTTCTAAATAGACATATTCCAGAACTTGTTCTGCCACACTATACAGTTGTTCTTCAGATAACAGTGGTTCTCTTTCATGAACAGATAAAATAAGCGGCGGAATTAATACGGAGAACGCACGTTTAAATACAGAATCTGTGCCCTTTTCACCAATTTTATAAAATAAATAATCAGGACTAATCGCTTGTAACATTAATCCTCGTAATTCTTTTTGTCTAAATACATCATTTGTAATCCATTTGTGAAGCGTACTATAAATCAAATCATCACGTAATTCAGCATCAGGTGATCCGATATAATCTAACATCCACTGTGCATATGGATATGCGTCTACGTCTTCTGGCACAGCATAATTATTATTTTGAATTTGTTGTAATTCTTCTTTTAGTTCTAGTACTTCTGTCATTATATTTCCTGTCCCCTTTTTACGTTTTTYAACTTMTTTTCGCCTTATCCCCTGTAATTTCCCTCATAAAATTAAGTCGACTTTTAATATAGTTTTAGTCCCTATCTTTCTA
>NZ_JBFTMA010000807.1:0-1812 GCF_056396725.1 Bacillus sp. 05T31 | reverse complement strand
GAAGAAATCCAATGTGCTAACGCATCAGAATCTTCCTTTAATTGTTTGTACGTAATTTTCGCATCTCGCCAAACAAAAGCGGTTTGATCAGGCGTTTCTGCAGCCCACTTTTCAATTTGTTCTAATAACTTCATAACGTTCCCACCCTAGAATTCATTGTAAATAAATGTACTTGTGTTTGTATCATGGAATCCATACAACCAAAGTAATGCAAATAAAATTGCAAGGTAATAAACCGTCTTTGCAACCCATTGTGTGAGTGGTTGAGACCATATCTCTTTTAATCTTTCCATGTCTTTCCCTCTCTTAATGAAATAATAGCTCTTTGTAGGTATCATGTCCTACATTATTGTGAAAAAAACAAAATTCCACATTTTAGGTAAAAATAAGACAGAAGGCTCTTTTCTGATATTAGCACTAAATACTAAAAAAGAAAATCCCTAACTTAGCAATTATATTACATTCGGCATGAATTTGTAATGGGTTTGACATGTAAATAGAAAGTGGATTGTGTGAATACATAAAAGTGGACTATAAGAATACGTGAAAATATAATATTTGTTTTTTATTAATCGGTAGAGACTGAGCAAGCTTTAAATTACTAGATCTTTTTAAAAGGAGGAAATTATCATGAATAGAGTGTGGAAGAGTCTGATTTCAGAAGAAAATATTATGAAATGGAGACGGCATTTCCATAAGTATCCGGAATTATCGTTTCATGAAAAAGAAACTTCGCAATTTATATATGATACATTATGCTCATTTTCTTCTTTTGAAGTAACGAGACCAACGAAGTACAGTGTACTAGCAATTAAAAGAGGAACGGAACAAGGGAAAGTAGTTGCGATTCGAGCGGATATAGATGCTTTACCAGTTCAAGAGGAGACAAGGAAATCTTATGCGTCTGTGAATAAAGGAATGATGCATGCATGTGGGCATGATGCTCATGCAGCTATTTTGTTAAGTACAGCGGAGGCGCTATCAAATATGAAGGAAGATTTTGTAGGGGAGATTCGTCTATTCTTTCAGCATGCAGAAGAGGTGTATCCTGGTGGCGGACAAGAAATGGTGGAAGCGGGCGTTATGGAAGGCGTCGATTATGTAATAGGTTTGCATGTTATGTCTGGATTAGAGAGCGGGAAAATAGGAATTGTATATGGCCCTATGATGGCAGCACCAGACGTATTTACAATTGAAATTTTAGGAAGAGGCGGTCATGCGGCACGACCAGAAGAAACGATAGATCCTATCGCTATCGGAGCACAAATTATTACAAATTTACAATATATCGTATCAAGAAATACAAGTGCTTTTATGCATAGAGTAGTGTCAGTTACACAATTTCATGGGGGGATGGCCGATAATATCATTCCTAGTGCAGCAGCTTTAATGGGAACTGTTCGATCTTTTAATCAAACATTAAGAGAGGAAGCAAAAGAGAAAATTGAGCAAATTGTAAAAGGAATTACAGAAGCACATGGGGGAGATTATACATATACGTATCGTTACGGATATGATCCAGTTGTTAATAATGAGTACATTACGAAAATAGTAGAAAAAAGTGCGATAAAATTGTTCGGAAATCAGCGTATTGTGCATCTTGAACCTTCTATGGGAGGRGAAGATTTTTCAGCGTATTTAAGAAAAGCACCTGGTTGTTTCATTAAATTAGGAACAGGGAATAAAAATATTGATACTTGTTATCCACATCATCATCCGAAATTTGATGTGGATGAATCGGCTTTAATTAATGGAGTGGAACTATTTTTAGAGACAAYTATAAGACTACTAGAAAYTGATAAAGCATAAAAA
>NZ_JBFTMA010000806.1:0-1818 GCF_056396725.1 Bacillus sp. 05T31 | reverse complement strand
TTTACCTATTGCTCATAAACTAGAAATAGGTAAAAGATTCTCCATAAACTCTTTTGAACCGACAACTGCAATTTTTATCATCATTTTCTCTAACTCCTTATCATTAATTAACGACTATTTAACGTCAACTATATCAAATGTACAAAACCATTGTAAACAGGAAGGGGTCTTTATTCAATGAAAATTACAGCTATTCATCTTTACGCAATTCGTTTACCACTTCGCGATCCGTTTGTTATTAGTTATGGTTCTTATTCTGATATGCCTTCTATTATCGTCAAAATGGAAACAGATGAAGGCATTATCGGTCACGGTGAAGGCGTTGCTGATGATCACGTTACAGGTGAATCATGGGAAAGTACTTTCCATGTTTTAAAACATACACTAGCTCCTGCTCTAATTGGGAAAAATCCAATGAATATCGAAAAAATACACGATATGATGGACAATACAATTTATGGTATTCCTACTGCKAAAGCTGCGATTGATATCGCTTGTTTTGATATAMTGGGTAAAAAAYTAAATCAACCTGTATATCAAYTAATTGGMGGACGCTACCATGAAGAATTTCCTGTCACTCACGTCTTAAGTATCGCCGATCCAGAAAATATGGCTGARGAAGCWGCYTCYATGATTAAGAAAGGTTACCAATCTTTCAAAATGAAAGTCGGCACGAATGTAAAAGAAGATGTAAAACGAATTGAAGCTGTACGTGAACGTGTAGGAAATGATATCGCGATTCGTGTTGATGTAAACCAAGGCTGGAAAAATAGCGCAAACACATTAACRGCAYTTCGTTCATTAGGACATTTAAACATCGAYTGGATTGARCAGCCTGTTGTMGCRGAYGATATTGACGCAATGGCTCATATTCGTTCKAAAACAGATCTTCCGCTTATGATTGATGAAGGACTAAAAGGCTCTCGTGAAATGCGCCAAATTATTAAATTAGACGCAGCTGATAAAGTGAATATAAAACTAATGAAATGCGGCGGCATATATCCAGCTGTAAAACTCGCTCATCAAGCTGAAATGGCAGGCATTGAATGCCAAGTTGGATCCATGGTCGAATCATCTGTTGCCTCTTCCGCAGGATTCCATGTCGCTTTCTCAAAAAAAATCATTACTAGCGTCGAGCTAACAGGACCATTAAAATTCACGAAAGACATCGGAAACTTACATTACGACGTACCATTTATTCGCTTAAACGAAAAGCCGGGACTCGGCATTGAAATAAACGAAAATACATTACAAGAACTAACCGTCTTTCAAGACGTTGTACGCTAAAGGAGGACTAACGCATGACGATTCTTTACGAAGGCAAATTAAAACAAAACAACGATTCATTTCACGTTACATTACTATCTTTAGAACATATGGAACAAATTTTATCATTACAAAACGTTATAGTTGAAGCGCTAGAAGATAAAGGTCGTTTACAACCACTCTCGCTAGAAGAATTTCAATACATTCTAGAAGGAAACGGCATGATGATCGGGGCGTTTATACAAAACGAGCTCATCGCATTTCGTGCCCTACTAGTCCCTCCTATCGACAATGAACATTTAGGACTTGATATTGGTCTACCAGAAAGTCAGCTACACCGCGTCATCTATCAAGAAATCTCAAACGTTCATCCGAACTGCCGAGGAAATGGGATGCAAAAAATATTAGCCACAGTCATCATGGATGAATTACAAAAAGAAGACAGCAAATACGATTACGTTTGCTGCACCGTTGCACCTTTCAACATTCCTAGTTTAAAGGATAAGTTCGCGCAAGGTATGGAAATTGCTGCGCTGAAGGAGAAGTATGGCG
>NZ_JBFTMA010000805.1:0-1821 GCF_056396725.1 Bacillus sp. 05T31 | reverse complement strand
GACCAATAGTGATAAAGCATATGCAGAAGACCATTCGTATGATGGGAAAAGTCCGTATTACAATAGTTGTGATCAATCAGCAGTAACGAAAGAAAAGAAGTGGATTGATTCAAATTCTTATGTGGAATTAAAATTTAGCACGACGTGTAAGACAGCGTGGGCAAAAGTTACTGTAACCCGCCCGGCAGTATATAATAACGAAGCTGATGCAAGAATCGTAAGAAAAACAGATGGAAAGGCATATACTTGTGGGAGTGCTGGAGGAAATGGTGTTGTGAATAAAGGGCAAACATCATGCTATACGCCAATGGTATATGATTTAGATCCAAGAAAGGCGCAAGCGCAGGGGAAACATGCCATTCCAAATAGCGATGCATATAATTATGCTGAGACTATTTGGTATTGATGATATTATAAAAATTTTAAGATAGCATATTTCAAGAGCATGTTTTGATTGGTTTTCAAAACATGCTCGATCTGTATTCATTCTAATCTTTTCGGTAATCGCGGGGCCTTTGAATCAACTAATAAGGTCTGTATCAGGAGGAGTATATCCRAGGTGRCGAGCCATTGATACRATTTGMCCTTTATGATGRAAYTCATGTGTYTCCRYATGAGTTAAWAGCCATAGCGGAGTTGTGCTCCAAGSTTCTTTTTGCCATTTCACTTCATTTGCTATATTTTCRAGCCAACGGTCATTGTATTCATCTAAAAAACGTATTACAACCTCATCGACTAACTTAAACCTAGTACGAACTTTCTCGACATCTGCATGCTCAATTTCATAATCACTAGCGAATGAAAAATCTGCTCGTTTTTGCTTGAATGCGAATGACCCAAGCCAGTATCGGTAGCAATCGGCTACATGAATATGCGTCTTCATAATGCTGCCGCTTCCGAAATTCGGAACGGTGCTATGTAATTTTTCTAGTGGAATTTCTTCCAAAAACGTAAATAGATTTTCTCTTGTAGAGCTAATAAGATTATATTGTTGTTTTAAAACATCCATCATGTCATTACACTCCTCTTTTGTTTACTAAACCATTTGCGTAGTAAGTAATTCTATATATACGAGAAGTGAACCTTTTTATTAAGCATATTAGATGTATTTCTTAATTGTTTCTGATAGATTAAACAAGGTGAAACTTTAATAAGTTGAACATTCTTAGTTCATAATAAATTGTACATAAAAAAGGGGAGCAATAAAATGAATAGAATAGTTGGTTTGAAACAATTTGAAATAACGCGCGGGGCATTGCTTAAATTTATGGAAACGTTAGATGATAAAACTGCGGATACGCAGCCAAAGGGCTTTAACAATACAATCCGCTGGCATATTGGTCACGTGTTATCAGCAGCAGAAACTTTCATGTTTGGAAGAGAATTTAAACAATTACCAACTGAATATCCAGGTATGTTTGGATATGGATCAAGACCATCTAAATGGGAAACAGAAGGACCATCATTAGAAGTGTTAACGGYTCAATTAAAAGAMCAAGCRAARCGYATTMAMGAAATKCCAGCAGAAGYATTTGAAAATAAACTTCCAGAGCCATTTTTAGGGTTGGAAACAGTTGGTGAGCTTTACGGTATGATGCTTTATCATGAAGCAGATCATATTGGGCAAATGAAGGCGATGGAACGTATTATTAAGGCTCTTTAGTTTTGGGTAAAGTTCACTTGTATATAAAATAAGAAAGCGCAGATGTTTTGTCAAAATTGAGGGGTAAGTAGTTACAACTTTATTTTTCACAATAATATCTAAACAAAAAGGGTAGATAATTTATTATCTATCCTTTTTGTTGTTGAACTTCTTGAAGG
>NZ_JBFTMA010000804.1:0-1824 GCF_056396725.1 Bacillus sp. 05T31 | reverse complement strand
AGATTGCTTTCGCTTGACGGAACTCATCAAGAGTTGCAATCATTGGGAACATAATTTTTAAGTTACCGTATACGCTAGCACGAAGTAATGCACGAAGTTGTGTACGGAACACATCTTGCTCATCAAGACATAAGCGAATTGCACGGTATCCTAAGAATGGGTTCATTTCTTTTGGTAAATGTAAGTATGGAAGTTCTTTATCTCCACCGATGTCAAGTGTACGAACAACGACTGGTTGATCTTCTTTTACACCTTCAAGAACTGCTTTATACGCTTCGAACTGCTCTTCTTCTGTTGGAAGATTGTCACGGCCCATGTATAAGAATTCTGTACGGTATAAACCAACGCCTTCTCCGCCATTATCGATAATACCTTGTACATCATTTGGTGTTCCGATATTAGCAACAAGCTCAACGTGATGTCCATCACTTGTTACAGTTGCTTGGTCCTTTAATTTTGCCCATACAACTTTTTGCTCTTCAAATTTCGCTTTCTTTTCTTCAAAAGAACGAAGAGTTTCTTCAGATGGGTTTACAATTACTTCTCCATCTAAACCGTCAATGATTACGATATCGCCGTTTTGGATTTTCTCCATAACAACTTTCGTACCAACAACAGCTGGAATTTCCATAGAACGAGCCATAATTGCAGAGTGAGATGTACGTCCACCGATATCAGTTGTGAAACCTTTTGCATACTTACGGTTTAACTGAGCTGTATCAGATGGTGTTAAATCTTCAGCAATGATGATTACTTCTTCAGAAATTGTACCAGGGTTTGAGAAGTTAATTCCTAGTAAATGTGCAARAACACGTTTTGTTACGTCGCGAATATCCGCAGCACGTTCTTTCATRTATTCGTTATCCATGTTTTCAAACATAGAAATAAACATTGATGCAACTTCATCCATTGCAAATTCAGCATTTACTTTTTCGCCATTTACTTTATCTTTTACTGGATTTACTAATTCTGGATCATTTAATACTAATAAATGTGCTTCAAAGATAGCAGCTTTATCAGCACCTAGCTCAGCAAAAGCATGGTCCTTAATAGCTTCTAGTTCAGATTTTGCTTTCTCAAGCGCAGCGTCTAAGCGTGCAATTTCAGCAGCTTCGTCTGTAATTGATTTCTTTTCAATGTTAAATTCAGGATTCTCAAGTCTGAAAGCCTTTGCAATAGCAATCCCACTTGATGCAGCGATCCCTTGAATGTTAAGAGTCATTATTCTCCTAATCCTTCGTTTTTCATAGTTTCTTCGATAGCTGCTAGTGCTTGAGCTGCATCATCACCATTTGCAGTGACCTTAATTTCCGCGCCTTGTTGAATTCCYAAAGACATAACACCCATGATTGATTTTAAGTTAACGTTTTTTCCGTTATACTCTAAGTTRATGTCAGAACCAAATTTGCTTGCAGTGTTTACAAGTAGAGTTGCTGGACGAGCATGAATTCCTGAGTCGCTAGTTACTTTAAAGATTTTTTCCATGATAATTTATCTCCTTCAAATACAGTATTTTTTTAGTTGTATAGACGTGAGTACTACATCATCTATTGTATATAATAGGCGATGTTCGGTCAACCACATCGCCTATTATAATTATAAACATTTTGCGTCAAATTCCTACTGAATGTCAATAATAGCGTTTTCGCCCTTCTTAACATTTCCATCTTTTTTCAATTCGACTTGTTGCCCTTGTTGTAAATTCGTAAAGACGATTGGTGTAATAATAGATGGTGCATTTTCTTTTACAAATGCAAGATCTACTTTTAATAATGGTTGTCCTTGCTTCACTTTATCACCTTGTGCTACAAGCGCTTCAAAGCC
>NZ_JBFTMA010000803.1:0-1830 GCF_056396725.1 Bacillus sp. 05T31 | reverse complement strand
CTATCTACACGGTCTAAAATATTTTCATCATGAGTGATAATAATCTTAGTGGATGGTATGGCAAATATATTTTCAATAACAGCATTTGCCGTTCCTCTATCTAAATGGTTAGTTGGTTCATCTAAGATAAGAATCGGATATTCTTTCATGAACAGACGTAACATAGCTAACCTTTGTCTTTGACCACCGGAGAAATTTGTTCCTCCCTCAGAGATAAAAATATCATTTATACTTTGAAATTGAATATAATTACTTAGATTTAATTTATCTATAGCATTCTGGATATTTGAAGGGTCATAATTTATATTAAAGTAAGATAAATTCTCAGATAGACTTCCTCTAAATAAAACTCCATCCTGAGTCATTAGTCCTACCTTTTTTCTTAGTTCCTCACTGTTCCAATCTTTAATATCTCTATCGTCTATTAATATATTCCCCTTATCGGGAGTATGCAATTTTAATAATAAGTTAGCCAAAGTGGACTTACCACTGCCACTTTCTCCAACAATGGCAATACTTTCGTTATTTTTAATGTTCAAACTTAAATTTTCTATTATTTTTTTGTCATCAAAACTAAATGAGATATTATTGAATTGAATTGAGCCTCTAAGAATGTTTACTTTAGTATCCGATCCATCTTTTTCTAGTTCCTCTTCCAAGATGTCTAAAGTTCTTAATAAAAGTGGTTTAACTGAATTCCAATTTAAAATTGATCCTATAATTGTTGAAACCGGAGAAAATATAATACTAGATATAGCAATAAAGAAGAAAATATTACTTAAATCCTCTTCTCCTTTACTAAAATTATAAAATCCTACAGCAAGCATTATGATAATAAATATTGTTGATAGGGAACTATTAAATGATTCTAAAGCATTTTGTTTTAGCGCTCGTTTATGTACCGTATCTAGGTATTTATTATAATCTTTTTGCCATACAGATTTAATTCTAGAAAAAATCCCAGTAGCCTTTACAAAATACATCGCTTTTAATGATTCATTAATTTTCCCTCTATGTTCTCCTAGGTAATACGTTTCGACTAAATTAGCATTATATATAAATTTCCCTAAGGAAATATTGATAAATAGGGAACTAGCAATAAAAAATATCAATATTAAAGTATAAAAAGTCTCAGTATATAATAGATACATCAATAATGGAATGATCACTACTATTGATATAATCATTTCAATTAAATCCTCTAAAATATATCCTCGTATTGATTCTAGGCTCATGATTCTTACATTTAAATCCCCTGCATGACGTGTAGTAATCTTTTCTATGGGGGTATTAAACATATGCTCAAAAACTTTTGTTGTACTTTTTCTATCAATTTCTTTTTGAAATTTTACTTTTRTAATTGAAGTTATAGATTTTATCCCTATAACAACGATTAAACTTCCCAATATAATTAAAAGGTATCTTACATCCACTTCCTTTGAAGCATTCAAAATATCCATAAACTTTTTCAAAATAAAGGGGAAAGCAAGAATTGAGATTTGTGCTAACAATGCTAATAGTGCTAGTAAAATAATCTGGCTAGGAGATACAAAATGATCAATATATCTAAGTAGTATATGTTTTTCACGCCTTTTAGTATTTGGCTGTATATCTTCTTTGTTTTCTATTAATAAGATGTAGTCACAGAACATTTCTTCAAAACTTCTTATATCGATTACCATTGGCCCTGCCTTAGGATCTACAATATAAAATTTATTTTCTTTAACCCTTTCAATAATTACAAAGTGATTAAAGCCCCAAAATGCTATCATCGGCTTTTGTATTCTTTGTAAATCAGTTATATTTTCGATCCTATATGCAGTTGCAGAG
>NZ_JBFTMA010000802.1:0-2940 GCF_056396725.1 Bacillus sp. 05T31 | reverse complement strand
GAACAATGGTGAACGTTCTTGGGATTGCCCATGCCATGGTTCGCGATTCTCGTATACAGGAGAAGTACTTGAAGGGCCTGCTGAAAAGCCATTACAAAAGTATGACTATAAAATGCTAGATAATCTTACTTCAGAAGACTCTGGTTATTAATAAAAAACACTTAAACAAAAAGAAAGAGCGTGTTTTGAAAAAATATTTATCAAGACTTAATTTTATAAAATGGTTTAATATAAATCCTCCCAATATATTATATATGTTGGGGAATTTATATTATTTACATTCGTTCTTCGTTATATAAGGACCCACCACATGACTATCAAACTAGGGATACATTAAGGAAAATTTCAGAAGAAAAGCAAGCCCACTCCTTATCTATTTGTGTATAAGGAGTGGGCTTGCTTTGGTTACCGATAATGATAAGGTAGGTTAATTTTACATGTATACGAGATTTATCACTATCATCATGAACTTTTGTTGATGGTATTTATATATATATTTACTCATAAGAATAGAACTAGCTTAGTATTTACTGGGGGGATTAASAATGMATAGGGATGAAACMTCATTACAYCCTGATACRGGTGTTACRTCTGTAATGTTTGTTGARCGYTCATTAAATGAAATTCGTTTTTGGTCTAGAATCATGAAGGAGCATTCTTTTTTTCTTCGTTTGGGTTTTAGATGYGAGGATACYCAACTAATCGAAGAAGCTAATCAATTTTATCGATTGTTTGAACATATCGAACAAATAGCATATTCCTATACAAATGAAACAGATCCTGGGCAAATAAAAAGATTTAATTCAGAAGTACAACAAGCTGCAACTAATATTTGGGGATTTAAACGAAAAATTCTAGGATTAATTCTCACATGTAAATTGCCAGGACAAAATAATTTTCCGCTGTTAGTGGACCATACAAGTAGAGAGGCTAATTATTTTAGAAACCGTTTAATGGAATTAAATGAAGGTAAATTAGATGCCCTTCCTGATGCTATTATTAAAGAAAATGTTTTCTTTTTAAGGATTATGGCAGACCATGCTAAATTTATTGGTCACCTTCTTGATCCATCGGAAAGAAAGCTTGTAGATACAGCCCGGAATTTTAGCAATGATTTTGATGAATTGATGTATCAAGCAATCGACTTAGAATCTATGAATCCACAATCACAAACAGTCCCTCTTTTAGATCAATTTTTAGATCAAAATCGCGTGTCAGTTACATCTCTTCGGGATTTTAAGAAAACGGCACGTGATTTAATTGAGCAATGTAAAATAAAGAGTATCATTCATCCATTATTAGCAGACCATGTGTTTCGTGAAGCTGATAGATTTCTTGAAATAATTGATATGTTTGATGCTCATCTTACCAATATTAAATCACAACCTAGATAGTAAAAAATAAGAAAAGATACTATTTTKGGTTCTGTTGCAAAGTTTTTTAACAGATAGAAAATTCTCTTCTTGTCTCTTTTAGCAAATCCTCCAAAATGGATTTTCAAAATTAGGGAATTATAATGTTTTATTAAGATAACTTAAGGAGGATGAAAAGTGGATAATGAAATGAATTATGGAAGTGATTATAAGTTTATTCTGGCAACTTCAATTGGAAGTGGCCTTGGCATTGAGGTATTGCCGGATTTATTTTGTTACACTATCCAAATCGTCAACATCTGTTTTTTTGGAAATCCGCAAACAAATGATGTTGTTTTAGTAGATGCTGGAATGCCTAAATCTGCAAATGAAATTATCTCTATAACCGAGGAACGATTTGGTGTAAATAGCCGCCCAAAAGCAATTATTTTAACTCATGGGCATTTTGATCATGTTGGAGGAATAATTGAACTAATCAAGTATTGGGATGTTCCAGTCTATGCTCATCAAATGGAGATACCCTTTCTGACAGGTCAGCAAAGCTATTCAGAACCAGACCCTACAGTTGAAGGTGGCATGGTAGCGAAAATGTCGCCTATGTTCCCTAACGAACCGATAAATTTAGGAAATAACGTAAAAACGCTACCTGCTGATGGAACTGTTCCCTATATGCCAGGGTTTGAATGGATTCATACACCAGGACATACTCCAGGTCATATTTCGTTATTCCGAGAAAAAGATCGAGCTTTAATTGCTGGGGATGCTTTTGTTACAGTCAAACAGGAATATCTATATAAAGTATTTACTCAGGAACAGGAAATAAGCGGACCCCCTCGTTATTTAACAACAGACTGGAAGGCTGCCAAAGAATCCGTCATTAAACTGGAGAAGTTAAAGCCTCTAGCCGCCGTTACAGGCCATGGTATGCCAATGTTAGGCGAATTACTAACAACAAGCCTCAAAACACTCGTTAGTGAATTTGATATGATTGCTATACCCGATTACGGAAAATATGTAGACAAAAATATACATTAAACAAGAAAACGCTTTTATGTTTTTTACATTAAATTAATATAACACAAAACTAAAAAGTCCAAATCTTAGACATGCAGAAAACATCAAAAAATATTAAAATTAATATGTTAAAAACAATGCATTTAGATACCAGATTTATTCTAAGAACGGAACTACCGTAGAAAAAATTAAGATAAACTTCTCAACATTGGGAAAAATAAAAAATTCTGTTACAAAATTTAAAAAGCAATAATACCTATCAATAAATGAAAAGAACAATTGAGGTAGTTACTGATAATTGGTTTAATCCCTTGTTCCTTGAACAACTGCAGTTTATATATAGGTGGTGAATCTCCCTATTTTTTTGAATAAAACTCGATATTCCGCAAACAATATCTGTAATACAACCTGCATCTTACCCAGGTTGTATTTCTTACCATTAAAGAGCGGTAATTATAAATAACTGCTCTTTTTTAATTTTTTTAACATAAAATTAGAATTTTTGTTAATAATATACTTAACCCATGAAATGGTTATACTCCTTAAATTAATT
>NZ_JBFTMA010000801.1:0-1847 GCF_056396725.1 Bacillus sp. 05T31 | reverse complement strand
GAGAAAGAGGGGATAATTTGAAAGAAGAATCTTTATTGAAAGTAAGCCTTAAGATTTTGAAAACGAGAAGTAATTTATTTTTTATCGTTACATCTTCAAGTATGTTTCTAGGAGCTACTTATTATTACAATAAAAGATTTCCAAATCACAAATATCCTGAATGGTTAGAATTTCTAAAATTGATTGGATGAATAAAAGACAGAAAAACAGAAAATTTAAATATAAATCCGTTGAGGAGGAGTTAAAGATGAATATTAGAGAAAGTGAACTTCCAGGTATTGGTTACAAGTTTCAAATCGTTACGAAAGGTAACGAAAAAATGGTGATTGTTATTCATGATGATGGACGTAGAGAAATGTATCATTTCGATTCAGACCATGAAGAAAGTCTATCAAGCATTTCATTGCGCGACTCAGAGGCAAGACAAATTGCAGCAATATTAGGCGGGATGGTATATAAGCCTAAGGCACTAGAAAATGTTGAGATGGTCTTTGAAGGTTTAGCAATTGAGTGGTTCAGAGTGGAGAATGCAGCGCCAGCAATTGGAAAAACAATTGGTGATCTTGAAATAAGAAAAACATATAGCGTAACGATAATTGCAGTTATGAAAAAGAATATGAAAAAGCTATTTAATCCAGGTCCAGACACGGTGATTGAAGAAGGAGATATGCTTGTAGTTTCTGGTGAGAGAGAAGAAATTAAAAAGATTATTAATGAATTACTTTCGAATAGGGGGACTGACTAGATGGATACTTTAATTTTTGAAGTTGGTACAGCTTTAGTTTTAGTAGCAATTGCGGCGGTAATCGCTGGAAAGTTTAAATTCTCAGTAATTCCTTTTCTAATTGTTCTTGGCATGTTAGTAGGGCCGCACGCGCCGACAATAGGTGTTATCGATCTCAAATTTATTGAAAGTGCAAGTGTGATATCCTTCCTTGGAAGGATTGGCGTTCTGTTCCTTCTTTTCTATCTGGGATTAGAGTTTTCGATGAAAAAACTAATTAAATCTGGACGTTCTATCGCGATTGGCGGAACAATCTATATTTCGATTAACTTTTCACTAGGATTATTATACGGATTTATAATGGGGTTCCCGTTACTCGAAATCTTAATTATTGCGGGTATTATTACGATTTCTTCTAGTGCTATCGTTGCAAAGGTATTAGTTGATTTAAGAAGAACTGGTAATAATGAAACCGAATTAATTTTAGGAATTATTATGTTTGAAGATATATTCCTTGCTGTATATTTATCAGTAGTTTCTGGCTTAGTTCTTGGGGATCACGCTTCCTTCTTAGGTGCCCTTACTTCAATTGGAATTGCTTTAGGATATATGCTTCTATTCTTTATTGTGGCTAGAAAAGCAACGCCGTTATTAAATAGATTGCTCAATATTAGTTCAGATGAAATCTTTATTATTGTGGTATTTGCTTCGTTGTTCTTTATTGCAGGTTTCTCAGAAACAATTCACGTTGCAGAAGCAATCGGGGCACTTCTTTTAGGGTTAGTTTTCTCTGAGACAGAGCATAGTGATCGAATTGAACATCTTGTTGTTCCATTTAGAGACTTCTTCGGAGCTATCTTCTTCTTCAGTTTCGGATTAAGTATCGATCCGTTTTCATTGGGCGGAGCAATATGGTTAACGTTAGGTGCTGTACTTCTGACGATAATTGGAAACTTTGTAGCAGGGATGATTGCAGGGCGACAAGCTGGATTATCTCATAAAGCGTCAACAAATATTGGATTAACAATCGTTTCAAGGGGAGAATTCTCAATCATTATGGCTAATATCGGTATCGCGGGTGGGTTAATGTCGGTATTGAAACCATTCTCAGCACTATATGTGC
>NZ_JBFTMA010000800.1:0-1852 GCF_056396725.1 Bacillus sp. 05T31 | reverse complement strand
GTGTAAAAGCGGTAATCCATGCACGTGATGATGACTATCTAAATGAGTTGGTGTTAATCCGTAAGATAAAAACTTCTCAATTTGAGCAGTCCATTCTTTTTCTACCTCTTCTGGATTTATATTTCCTTCCCATACAACACTTTGTTTATGAAACAATCCATCGCTACTTACAAGTGATGGAACGTCTTTAAGAAGCGGTTCTCCTGCCGTTAATACGAGATGAACTCCTATCCCTAACGTTTTATACTCTTTCGCTAAGCGTACGGCATGCTCTGTCCCTGGCATATTCATCATCATCGTCGTTGAATTTACAATCCCGTTTTTATGTCCATCAATAATTCCGTAATTTGTACCTTCCGTAAGACCGAAATCATCTGCATTTACAATTAGTTTAATCATCGCAATACCTCCTACTAGAATTAAAAAAAGCGGGCTAAACAGCGCCGCTTTTTATTTCTCTATCTTCTTAAAGAATTGCGGAAGATGTTCTTTATGTGCTTCCAACATTTCATCTAAAATTTGTTTTGCAACTTTATCTGATGGTACAAGTGGGTTAATTGTCATAGCAAGCAGCGCCTTATGATAATCCCCTGTAACAGCAGCTTCAATTGTTGTGCGCTCAAATGATTTAATTTGCTGTACTAAACCGCGAACTGGTACTGGAAGATCTCCGACCGCAATTGGTTTTGGACCTTCTTTCGTAATAATACAGTTCACTTCAACAGCCGAATCATGTGGCAAGCTTGCAATTGTTCCGTTGTTTCGTGTATTAACAGGCTGRATATCACCTTTATTATTGTAAATAGACGTAATTAAGCTACATGCTGCGTCACTATAATAAGCTCCGCCGCGCTTTTCTAATTGTGGTGGCTTAATATCTAAATTCGGGTCTTTATATAGCTCGAATAAATCATCTTCTAATTGTTTTACTACTTCTGCACGTGTGCCTTTTTCAATCGAAGCTGCTTTCTCTTCTTCCAACATTTCACGTGTTTTATAGTAGTAACGATGATATGGACACGGAATTGCACGAAGACCGCGAATAAAGTCTGGCTCCCAGTTAAGCGCAGCAATGTTTTCCATCGTAATTTGCTTTTCTGGATCTGTTACAAGCTCTAACACACGATCCATTACGCTTACGCCATCCAAGTATACATCTAATCCGTATACMATATGATTTAAACCAGCGAAATCAACGTGTACCCGGCTTGCATCTACTCCAAGTAATCTTGCAAGACCCATACGAATTCCGATTGGAACGTTACATAGACCAACTACTCGTTGAATGTTCGTGTAGCGAAGTACAGCTTCTGTTACCATACCTGCTGGGTTTGCGAAGTTAATAAGCCATGCATTTGGACATAATTCCTCCATGTCCTTACAAATATCTAAAATAACAGGAATCGTTCTCAGCGCTTTGAACAAACCACCAGGACCATTCGTTTCCTGACCAATTACATCATATTTTAATGGAATTGCTTCATCTTTTGCACGTGCTTCTAACAAACCAACGCGAAGCTGCGTTGTTACGAAGTCAGCATCTTTTAATGCCTCACGGCGATCAAGTGTTAAATGAATATCAATTGGTAAACCTGATTTTTTCACCATACGTTTCGCTAAGTCACCAACGATTTCTAACTTCTCTTTTCCTGCCTCAATATCTACTAACCAAATTTCACGAACAGGAAGCTCGTCATAACGTTTAATAAACCCTTCAATTAACTCTGGTGTATAACTAGAGCCACCGCCGATTGTAGCAATTTTAATTCCAGTCATGCTTTATTCCCCTTTCGCTTCTAGCTTTTTATAAAGGTCAATAAATTCTGCCGCTAATTCTTTTACCGTAATAGCT
>NZ_JBFTMA010000799.1:0-1853 GCF_056396725.1 Bacillus sp. 05T31 | reverse complement strand
CCGCTTAGCATCGATGTTTTTGTGGATAGTTTTACAGTAACGGATTTTTCATTGCTCAATCCGCAATTCCCCATTCACGTTCTAAAAAACTATTTACATAACAGTTCAACAATTGTCGGCGGATACTCGTATTATGATAGCTCGGCCAAATCCTTGAAAAATATTTCAGCCTTATATCCAAATTCCCATGAGCATATTTTACATCCAAAATACTTAGAAGAAAATTTATCAGTCAACGGATTTCAAATCACGCAAAGTGAAAATATCGGTTACTGTACAGATCCAGGACCTTATTTCGATTATCATGTAAGAGACGAAAAATTCCACATGCTCATGTATTTGGCTAATACGAAACAATAGCACAAAAAGYGCCATCACAAGTGACGGCGCTTTTTCTATGTAAGAGCTACTAGAAGGTACCCTTCTAGCCTACTCCCATTTATAAGTCCAAAACTGTTCAAGTTGCAGCCATTTTAATGTTGCTGCGTCTTTGTTTTTTATTTTTGCATGCGTTTCTTCTAGCATCGCTTCCGTTTGTGAACGATGCGCGCCTAGTGCAGCTAATTTATGTTCAAATACTTCACTAATATTATTTACAACATCCGGTTCACCGAGTACTGCTTCGCGATTTCTCGTAATCGCAACCGCATGAATGGCTGGACGTTCTTCTTTAGGCATACGTGATACAGCGCGAACTACAGCGCGGCCAAATGCATCATGATCCGGATGTACGCCGTGTTCTGGATAAAATGTAATAATTCGAGATGGATTTACTTCTTGAATAATCGCTTCGATTTTATCTGCAACAAAATCAACATCTTCAAATTCTAACGTTTTATCATGGAAACCGAGCATTCTTAAATCTTGAATTCCCATCGCTTCACATGCATCTTTTAATTCTTTTTCACGGATATTTGGAATCGTTTCACGGTTAGCGAACACATTTTTCCCCATGTTACGTCCCATTTGTCCAAGAGTACCGCATGCATACGTTACAGGTACTCCTTGATCTGTTAATAAGCGAATTGTGCCTCCCGCAGCAAATGCTTCATCATCTGGATGCGGAAATACAACAAGTACATGTCTCTCCATAAGTTTCCCTCCTTCTTACTTAAATGGCGTTAAGCTTAGCTCAAGCGCAACTGCTAAGCGGCCTTGATTATCATGCCCTGCTAATAATAAACGCTCTTTATCGTCTACTTCCCAGTGCGTAATGCCTTCTGCATATACCCAGCCATGATCCATTTTCAAACCAACTCGGTATGGATTTGTTCCAGTTATTTTCCCGCGCTCAAAGCGAATAATTGCATTTCGAATGAATGCTCCTACTGTCATCATCTTTTCATTAAAGTGTGACGCATACGCTCCATTCGTCGTTTCTAAATGAATATATACATCTTTATTTACAAAACGTTCAATTTCATTTTGAATAAGAGAACTATCTTTTACTATTTCCATCGGAATTCACCTCTTTAAACCATTTTACGCAAAAATAATGTAAATTGCTATCTCTATATTAGAGGACAACGCYCACTTTTCCTAATAATTTGCACTGTGTTTTTTWWWTTTTTTATATSATATGTARAAWTSAYRTTTTTTCCTTCACTTTGTTAAATRGTTTTCTTTCTTTTTTGAATTTGCTACAATATATTTTATCCCGTATTAATACAGCGAGATACATTTCGACAATTGAATACATACTTTAAAGAAGGTGACATGATTGGAACAATCAGCACATGAAGTAGCAAATTGGCAATATTATTTTACAATTGCCGTATTTTTAGTCACGTACGGTTTTATTATTTCTGAGAAATTGAATCGTGCTGTCATCGCACTATTCGGTGCTGCTATTA
>NZ_JBFTMA010000798.1:0-1854 GCF_056396725.1 Bacillus sp. 05T31 | reverse complement strand
GACCCATTCATGATGACAGCTCGAATTCTTTCATCCTCTTTTGCTGTATTTATAATTAAGTCTAACATTTCTTTTTCAGTTCTCATCTTCTTATAGCCTCCAAGTTTTTAATATATAATATAAAGCTATGTAAATTGGAGGTCCACGAGCTAAATTCGTTGTACAAGATACACGTTATAATTTTTGAAACTTCTTTTTCATCCCTTTTTCCTCCTTACATTACTCTGTTACGACTGCCATTACAAACCCATCGTACCCTTTACTTCCTACAGTTTGAAGCGCAGTAGCACTTACACGCGGCTCAGCAGCTATTAGCTCATAGAAATGGCGTATCCCTTGTACACGAGGATCGCTACTAATATTATCAATAACTTCACCTTCACGTACTACGTTATCCCCAATAATTACAGTACCAGGGCGTGATAGTTTCAGTGCCCATTCAAAATAAGCAGGGTTATTTTGTTTATCCGCATCTATGAAAATAAAATCAAATGGTTCATACTTCTCATTTTCTATTTGTTTTAAAGAATCTAACGCTAATCCTAATCGTATTTCAATTTTATCATTCAAATTGGCACGCTCAATATTGCTCCGTGCAATTTCAGCATGCTTTTCACTTGCTTCTAATGTAACAATTCGCCCTCCAGATGGCAATGCTCTTGCAAGCCATATTGTACTATATCCGCCTAGAGTACCAATCTCTAAAATGTTACGCGCTCCTTGAATTTGTACTAATAGTTGTAAAAACTTCCCTTGAGTTGGCGATACATCATGTGCCGGTAAATTAGCTGCAGCGTTTGCTTGAAGAACTTCTTCTAATGTAGAGTCTTTCGGTATTAATACATCACTCATATATTGATCAACAGCCGTCCATTTCTCAATCGTACTCATGGAAATACCATCCCCTTCAAGTTTTTAATACTTATCTACCATTCAAATTTAATTATACCGAAAATTCCGTTTCATACACAAAAAATAAAGAAGGGACACCCACTCCATTACAGAATAGATGTCCCTTCTTTGTATTTTATATTTATCCCTTACGGATTAGTAGACCAAAGTCCTGCTGATTTAATAAATGTACGTTTATTTAATTTCAGCTGCGCTACGATAAACTCTGCAATATCTTCCGCTTGCATTACTTTATCAGGATTTCCATCAGTTAATCCTAAGTCTACAGCCATGTCAGTTGCTACTGTACTTGGTGTTAAAGCTGTTACACGGATATTATGTTTACGAACTTCCATCGCTAACGATTCTGTTAAACCAAGAACACCAAATTTAGAAGCACTATATGCACTTGTTACAGGTGCACCTTTTTGTCCTGCTGTAGATGAAATATTAATAATATCACCAGATTGTTGTTCAATCATACTTGGTAAAGCTGCACGAGTTGCATAGTATACACCCATTAAGTTTACTTGAATGATTTTTTCCCAATCAGCAACGTCTAATTCTAAAAACTTACCGAATTTAGAAATACCAGCGTTATTAATTAAAATATCGATAGATCCTAAACCGTTTTTTAATGTTTCAATTGCAGTAGTTACCTCTTCATATGAAGATACGTCAGCAGTCGCAATAACAGCTTTTACGCCTTCTGCTTCTACTTCTTTCGCAACTGCTTTTAAGTTTTCTTCTGAACGAGCTAAAAGACCAACATTTACGCCTTCTTTCGCTAATGCGATCGCTACAGCGCGACCAATCCCTCTACCTGCTCCTGTAATTAAAGCATTTTTTCCTTGTAATAATTCTGCCAAGTGTAACACTCCTTAATCTTCTCAGTTGTTTATTATATTAAAAGTGTATCTATGTTTATGTAAAAAGGCAATGATGCACTTTTATGTGCGTAGG
>NZ_JBFTMA010000797.1:0-1856 GCF_056396725.1 Bacillus sp. 05T31 | reverse complement strand
GTATACGAGACAACCCTTGCAGAACTAAAATCACAAAGCCCAGAGATTGCCTCCAAAAAAGTATTTCATTCTAAGTGGACTGAAACAGGAGGATTAAAACCTGGGAAAATGGATTGGTTTTGGATTAAGTTTATATTTGAAGACAACGGAACAGATCAAAACGTGTTCCAAGGAGATAGTATTGCTCTAAAAATGGAATTCCAAGCCAATCAAACAGATGGACAAGAAAGATAAAGTATTTATATTCAGGATTAATTTATATCTTTTGTTATTTATGAAGAATTGAATTTTAACTTCACATTTAATTAGTATTTGCTATTTTTACAAAGTACCCACTTTGGTGTCTTAGTTTAAAAAAGTACCCATTTTCTTGTCTCGATATATGGACAAGAAAATGGGTACTAAATGAAATGTATCTGTAGATAATTCAGCATTTTACACTTTAAAATCAGTTCCTACTTTCATGACTTTTTACAAACGACATGAATCTCTAAACTATTTCGAGAAGAAAGTACAAAATTTATTTACTGTCTATTTATCAACGTTTGTTAATGAGATTTTAGTTTAGACTTACATGCCGTTCTACACTTCTTATTAGAACTGTATTACTCAATATTAATTTCTTCTAAGATTATAGATGGATTAACAACAAATATAATGAAGTTTAAGTTTGTAGTATGTACTAGTATTCTATTCTTCGAGGAAGATGGAGTTCCAATATAAACAACATGATCGAGCTTATTATAAGGAACGTCATTCGTAGATATAGTAATTATATCTTTTAAAGGGATGGTAATCTCTGCTGATTGCCATGCAATCATTATACTATCTTGGGACTTTGTTATGCTAATTATTGACATTTTATATCAATCCTTTATTAATTTTAGATAAATAATTAACCAATTACCTAAATTATTTTAAATTAAACCATCTATCATGATATAAGGATTTTAAGAATTTGTGCTTATATATGCAAAATTACATGTACAAACTCCTTATTTTCATAAAAATACACTATATTAAAAACGATTTGACTACTATTAATCAATTTCGTTTCTTTTCAATTTAACAGTAATTAATTGAAAAAAAGCTGCTATTCTATTAGCGAATCAAATAAGGCATAAATTGATGAAAACAAAATCTTTGTAGACAATAGTGTGGGATTTTTTGACACATCTGCTCAATGAAAATAAAAAAGACCATTGTATTTTATAAAAGTTACAATAGTCTTTTTTAAAATCTTATATCATCATATTTGATATTTATTATTTCTCTTTTCCTTTTTCCTCAATAATAAATTTTGAAACTAATTTCGATAAAGCTTCTACTTTTTATTTTGTTAGATTGATTCGATATCTCCTCAATTGATACTTAAGCCTATTATTACATTTATACCTTCTACTTTAAGAGTCTTACTTAGATTATCAATAAATATAGCATAAATGGAAAATAAGATACCCATAATTCCACCAGTAAGCCCTAATATGTATTCTGTTGTTCTTCTCAAGATTAACACTCCTTAAAATACAATATTATTCTATTAAAAGTAAAATACAAATCAGTTACTTTTATAGCTATATTGATTTATAATTTTATGAACGAAAAAAGCACTCTTTCGAGTGCTTTTTCTAATACTGCATAAAAAATTATGCTTTTCCACTCTTAAAACATATTGTAAATAAAGTATACTAACTATCTCAATTGAAATTATATAAAGGTATAAAAATGTAATTTTATTTAAACAAATCTATTTTTAAACGACAAAGAAATTTTATATGAGTTAGTTTAAGCTAGCCTCTTTCTAAAATTTTATCGAGGTATTTATCTAGAGATTTATCGAGGTATTTATCTAGAGA
>NZ_JBFTMA010000796.1:0-1858 GCF_056396725.1 Bacillus sp. 05T31 | reverse complement strand
GAATAAAAGCAATAAAATCCCCCCAACTATTATGAATCCTCCGATAAACAATACATATTTTATTTTCATAAAGTAAAGCTCCTCCTCTAGCATAATGCTTACATGTATGTTAACAAGGAAATCTTTCATTTCGATAACATAACTATTACAAAAGTCTTGCAACAATTGTTGATTTAAAATAAAGTCTGATCATTTATAATAAAGATTGATAATTTATAAAAAAGTTTGATAAAAAGATCTGTTTTGTAGAATATTTCTTTGTTCAACAATCGGGCCATTATCTCGAACAAAATAATGTAAGGATTTGGTATAATCTTTGTAAGTGTAAAGACAGATCTTTAAGATTATATGGGAGGTCCTCATGAATTCATTAGTTATATTTATCTTAGTTCTTATTATTCTTAATGTATTAGTCTTTTTTTTGGCAAAGGTAACTCGATTAATATGGAGAATAGCTGGAGTTATTTTTGTTATTTCTTCCCCGTTTGTTTTCTTTATTACAATGAATGTTATTGGTAAAAAAGTTGGGGATGGGATTGCTGGTGCTGCAGCAGGGTTCACCTTTGGTACTCTTTTAGTAATAAATGCGATTATTTTATTTATAGTGGCAGTTTTTGCAAGCAAAAGGGAAAGTAAAGACATTTGAAATATTCCGCAATTGGGCGCTTTAATTAAGCAAGGATCACAAAAATCATTAAACTTTTTTATAAAARGRTGATTCAATTGAATATAGAAAAAGCGTGTTTTGATCAATCTTTTTTTCAAAACACGCTTTTTTTATTTGCTCTTTTATCAAGGTTTATTAAGTTAATTCAATCAAATTTTATTCCAAGGCTACAACAATCTTATTTCTTTTCTGAAGTAATGGGAAGGGTAAACCAAAATTCACATCCCTGTTTACCGTCCGAACGATCTCGAACGCCAATTTCTCCTTTGTGCATTTCAACTAACGATTTTGTAATCGCTAACCCGAGTCCAGATCCTCCAGAGTGTGAACTTCTTGATCGGTCCGTTCTGAAAAAACGCTCAAATATACGTAGTTGATCATTTGGAGCAATACCTTCTCCTTCATCACGCAAAATAAATTTGGCTTGCTGCCTCTGTTTATTTTCTTCTACAATCAGCTCGATTTTTCCAGATACAGGGGAATGTCGGATTGCATTGTGTAACAAATTACCGATAACTCGTGCTATTTTACATGGCATAATCCAAAGTCGTGGCAATGTATCAGAAACGTGCAATTGTAAATGGATATGTTTCTCCTCTAATAAAATAGAGTGTGAATTTAGTACTTCTAGCAGGACGCTGTCCATGTGTGTTAAGCTTGGATAATATTCTTCTTGTCCAAGTTCTAACTTTGACAGATCAAATAAATCATTGATTAAACCATTTAATCTTTGTATTTCTTTTAGGATTGTATTTATATATTGCATTTTCATGTCAGGATCTTCAATTAAATTATCTTGTAAGGCTTCTATCATCAATTGTATGCTAGTCATAGGCGTTCGTAAGTCGTGTGAAATATTCGCAATCAGCTCTGTACGCGCTTTTTCTCCTTCTTCTAACTTAGTAAAACCCTCTTCTAATTTTTTAGCCATCTGTTGAAAAGCTGTTGCTAATTCTTTAAACTCTCGTGGTTCTTTTCCTATTATATATATCGTTTCAAAATGTCTATCACTAAATTGTTTTGTTAATTCAATTAAATTTTGAATAGATCTCATAATAGGACGTGTTAGTAACCAGTAAAGAAAGGTTGAAAAAATCATTGCTATGATTGCAATTCCTGTTAATAACCGTGTTTGTTCCGGCTTAAGTAACATTTTCGTATCACTATACCATATAGCAACTACCATAACAC
>NZ_JBFTMA010000795.1:0-1867 GCF_056396725.1 Bacillus sp. 05T31 | reverse complement strand
TTATCGTTCATAAAACCATTCGCAATATGTCCAGATGAAAGCTTAGGAAAATCTTGTAGCGATAATCCGTAATGAGCACGATAACAAATCACTTCAAATGGTGAAAACGCCTCGTTTACCGTATCTTTTTCTTTAAACATTTCTTGCAATAACTCTTCTTGCAATTCTTGTTTTAAAGAWGGATGTACGCCCCAATATTGTAACTCTCTATGATGAGAAACTTTCGGAACGAACGGACTTGCTAAATGGAAAAGATCTTCAATTTTTTCACGAACGTATTCATCACGATCACGCTTCTTGAAATCTGCTTCTTTTCGCAATGCTTCAACGATATTAAGCTCTAATTTGTCACGATAGCGCACTTGAAGTTCGTCATAACAATAACTCAATATATGTTCACGATAGAAGTCTTCCACCTTTTTCGACTGAATTTCTTCGGCTTTCGCATCACGACAATATTCCCCGTACAAGCTCATATAAATTTCGGACGATATATCTTTCGGTAATACACCTAAATTTAAATGTTGCTGCATATCTTGCCAAATCTTTTCTTGCAATTTCTCTTCAGCTAATACGTATACATTCGTCGGGTTCGTTTTCCCCTCAAATTCCTTGCTTCGCTTTTGGATTTCAAACAATAAATTTTCACGTGTTTCGTRTAAATTATCAAAGAAYCTTTCCCAATATTGAATCATTTTATCAACTGCTTGGTATAGCGATTGATACACGAGTTCTAACAACATTTCTTTACGATACTCACTTAATTTGTGTACGTACTGCGTTACAATATCTTCAAATTCTTTTTTRAACAMACGYTGCTGATTRTTAAWCATTTTYCCRAMCCAGCCTTGTTGCTGCGCAATTTCAACGCGGCGAACAGCCGTTACMGTTCCATCAATAKTACTCACATTAAATTTCTTATCGTAGTTTTGAATTAAATTACGCTTTTGTTCATTATTTTCATGTAGTCGATTCATCTTCTCTACTAGCTGCTTACGAATTTCATACAGCATAAAACGTGCTGCAACTGGATGAACTGGATCCGTTTTCTTTAAAAACCATGTATTTAATTGGTAAGACTGTCCTTCTGAGCCACTCGGTGTAAAGCGGTCTGATTCGATCATGTCATATAAAAGGGTAGTAACATGCTCATGTACACGGCTCGGAATGGCATAAGCATATAAACGAACCGCATGATCAACTCTCGCTACTTCCCCCTTCATTTGTTCCATCATTTTAAGCTTCGCAGCCGATATTTTGCACTCATGCTGCAGGCGGTTTAATTCCTCATCTTTTTGCACTGTACGGTGTACGTAACTCTCTACAGCATCTAAAAACAATTTTGATTTTGCAACACCGAGCTTACCACCCTCTGCCCCTTCACGTGTTTCATGGTACATTTGTCTATAAAAAATATGAGCTTGTTCTGGCCGAGTAGCAAGATGCTCTAAGTCTTCTAAATAACTTTTCCCGCGCTCTGGCTTTTCACGCTGCATACCGCGTTTTACATCTTGATCGTATCTTTGCCTCTTCTCTTGAAATAGTTGATCTAAATGAAGCCAAGATTCATCTAAGCCTTGAACCGCCCATTTTAAAGCACAGTATTTCAAAACGTGCTCATACGGATAAATRAGYTTYGCCGTTCCYGCTCCGCAATATCTCCCTTTCCCACTCGATTCTGCCAATTGCTGAATTTGATTATCTTCTTGKGCAAAATGATTTGCAGACATTGGACTAAATAACTGTAAATAAATCGTATTTGCCATTTGCTCCATATAATCCGATAAATTGTGCAAATGGTGCCCATGTAAATTTTCATAATCATATAAGAAACAATAATTGTACGGTAAATGATGCTGCTTTATCG
>NZ_JBFTMA010000794.1:0-1869 GCF_056396725.1 Bacillus sp. 05T31 | reverse complement strand
TAGTAGTGGTGTTTGGAAGTATCAACTGTTTAAAGATGAGATGAAGTGCCGTGAGTTTTTCGTTATGTTGCCGGATATTACGGATCAGCAGCTTGCTTTTTGGTTCAATAACATTGAGTTGCTTAAGGGAGCTTAAAAGCTTTTTTTAAGGTTTTGAGAGAGGACCCAGCGATGTGTAGTAGCGGTTAGTGCCTATGAGTGGCTCGCGCATTGTGAGAACAGAGATATGGAGTGGTTCTAGGTTAGTTGAAGAGGGGCGAGGACCTAGCTGAGTGTAGTAGCGGTCAGTTGCCTATGAGCGGCTCGTACATTGTAAGACGAGAGGTATGGATTGGTTCTAAGGTAGTTGAAGAGGCCAAAAGCCAAGTGTTTAGGTGGTGTCTCTTCACTTTTGGGAGAGAGGATTTATCCGAGACTAGAAGCATTGATTTGAAATAGATTTAGATTAATTAAGATATTGTACAATTAGACTAAGTTTATATAAAAGGAGAGGTGAGGAGGATGGCGCAGAATAAGTATCGCGTTACATTCATTTCGCCAAGTGAGGTTGAGCAACGTACTGTAATGGCGGCGAGTAGTTTACCTAATTTAATACGTCAAGTAGAGAGTATTATTGCAGATCCGAACGGTTATTTTGTAAATGATAAAAAAAATAATTGCTATTTTAAAGTTATTAAAGAAAATGTTACGTATATTCAATATGAGTTACTATTTTCTGATAAGGAAATTCACATTGAAAAGTTAAAACATATAGCACCGGCGGTATTGAAACAAGTATTTAAAAAAATAAACGATCCGGAGTTATATGCACTTGCGCTACTTGATGTTGATATAGCAACGAAAGAATACGTGCTAGAAGAAATGAATCCGGAGCTAAGAATAAGAGTGGAAACGGAACTTTCGAAAAAATGGGAAGCAATGCCGACAGAAATTGTAGGGGCACAAGAGGTGTTATTAGAGGCACTTGCTTCGTTTATACAAGATTAAGCTTTACCAGTGTTTTTATTATTTTAAAACGGCAAGGCTCACGCAACTATCTATATTTTTCATATAGGTAGTTGACTTTTGGATGTTATTAAAGCTTAATAATTAAATATACGGAATTAATGAAAGGGGAGCGACACCTTTATGTCACAAGCACAAAGTATTTTATTAGAAAGTGGAACAAACGAATTAGAAATCGTAACTTATACTGTGGGTGAAAATTTATTTAGTATCAATGTAATGAAAGTGCGTGAAATTATTAATCCATTCCCTGTTACAACTGTGCCGGAATCTCATCATGCAGTTGAAGGTGTTGTTCAAGTACGTGGTGAAATTTTACCTGTTATTAACTTAGCAACGGCTCTTAATTTAAAATCTATAAAACCACTTGATCAAACGAAATTTATCATTTCAGAATTAAACCAAATGAAAGTTATTTTCCGTGTTGATGAAGTGCATCGTATTCAACGTATTTCATGGGAACAAATTGATGAACCAGCTTCATTATCTATGGGACTAGAAGAAACGACATCTGGTATTGTAAAACTAGATGGGAAAATCATTTTACTATTAGATTATGAAAAAATTGTATGTGAAATTAGCGGTACTGGCTATGACAATAAATCACTTGCAGGATTAGAGCAAAAAACAGATCGAGCTGAAAAGGTGATTTATATTGCGGAAGATTCAGCGATGCTTCGTCAAATACTAGAAGAAACATTATCATCAGCTGGATATACGAAAATGAACTTCTTCAGCAATGGTGCAGAAGCGTTAGCTCAAATTGAAAAATTAGCAAAAGAGCAAGGTGAAAAAATGTATGAACATATTCACCTGCTTATTACAGATATTGAAATGCCGAAAATGGATGGACACCATTTAACG
>NZ_JBFTMA010000793.1:0-1871 GCF_056396725.1 Bacillus sp. 05T31 | reverse complement strand
ATTACATACTGATTACAAGAAAAAACGCCTGCTTATGAGCAGGCGTTTTTAAAGGATTTCATCTGGGTTTTGAGGGTGATGATTTCCCTCTTTCTTTTCATCTGTTTGGAACATCGATTGAATTTTATCAATTGTTTGTGGAGCTAATTCAATTATTTTTTCTGCTAAATGTGTCGCATTTTGTAGATGMAGAATATTTAYYCCRTCTTTATTCACKACWAGAAATGCTACTGGTGTAATAGAAACACCACCCGCGCTACCGCCACCAAATGCAGGGTTACCGTTCGCTCTTTGTCCATCATTCGTTTGGAAATCAGAACCTCCTGCTCCAAAACCGAACGCTACTTTAGAAACCGTTAACACTACACCACCGTCAGCCGTTTGAACAGGCTCTCCAACAATCGTATTTACATCGACCATTTCTTTTAAATTTTCCATTGCCGCTTTCATTAACCCTTGAATTGGATGATCCACCGTTCATAACCTCCTTTGTCATATCTTTCCTAGTTTTTCCGAAAGTTGGTGAACTAAACATAAAATTTTATATTGATTTCAAAAAACTTAAGTTGTAATATTTAGAAAAATAAAAAAAGAGGTCGATTTTTTATGATGAGAAAATTAACAAAGAAAGATCATGAACAAGTATTCGCTTACCTAAAAGAAGAAGCAGCCCTTAACTTGTTTATTATTGGGGATTTAGAAGCATTCGGTTATGAAACAGACTTTCAAGAATTATGGGGCGTATATAAAGAGAATGGAACATTAAAATCGATTTTACTTCGCTTTCACGATACATTTATACCGTATAGTAAAGAAGAGTTTGTGGTTACTGACTATGAGGCACTTCTTTCCGCATATAAGCCGCTTAAACTCTCTGGCAAGTCAACTATTGTAGAAAGATTTGAAACTGCTCCAAGTGTACAACTAGGCGCCAAAAATGAAATGTATTTTTGCGAATGTCTAAATGACAGCAACTTACCTAGCACACCAATTCATGAAACAATTAAACTTGCCTCACTCGATGATATAGAACGAATTATGAAATTACGAAGTGACATCGCTGAATTCCCGACTGCTAATGAATCAGAAAAAATTTTAAGGCAAGCTATTGAAACAAATACAGGACGTACATATTATATTGAAAAAGACGGCGCAATCATCGCATCCGCCTCAACTTCCGCTGAAAATTCATTATCCGCAATGGTAGTTGGTGTATGTACACACCCGGATTACCGCGGAAATGGATATGCCTCACTCATATTGCAAAAAATGATTCAAGACTTTACGAAAGAAGGACGAACACTTTGCTTATTTTATAACAATCCAGCTGCTGGACGAATTTATAAACGACTAGGATTTAAAGACATTGGAATGTGGACGATGTATCGATAATAAGAAGTACTCTATAAGAGGAAATAGTTGTAACTTAGCAATAAAAGCCGATTACACAAAAACTTCACACCGTTGTTATGAAGATGGAGAAACTACTTGCGGAGCAATACTCTAACTAAAACATGTTATGTATTCAAACTAAATTTGGATAGATAAACGTCCCCAATTGTTACATATAGTCTAGCAATTGGGGCTGCATTTTTATGCTCTAATTCTCTCCAATACAACTAGAAATAATTATTAAACATTCACCACACTAATCTCTCTAAATATTCCATCATGATACAATTAGAAGTAATTGCATCACCTAAAACCTCCTCAACTTTCGGTCTTTCATTCACTTACTTAATCATTTATTATTTTCATATTTCTTTTTATAATTTACATACTCTTTCGTAGCTTCTTGATTATTATCTTTTTCACTACTAAAATACACATATATTTGCTGACTATGTGTTAACATTTTACCTTCATCATTT
>NZ_JBFTMA010000792.1:0-1884 GCF_056396725.1 Bacillus sp. 05T31 | reverse complement strand
GGCAGAAACGATAGATGCTTTCGGTACTTGCTCGCCTTTTTTATCTGCTTGAAATAATTCAATTAATTTAAAGCGATAAATTAAAAAATACGATTGAAGTGATGTAAAGATGGTAATGACCGTAAATATAATAGTAGTAGTCATAATTGCTTCCATAGGAATACTAAAACTTACATCGACCGGAGCACCTACGAGCTTAAGGAGCAACATGTTAAATAATCTGGAGAATATGATACCTAATACGAGCCCACATAATAAAGTGATAGCTCCGATAATTACATTTTCAAAAAACAGCATTCTTGCTATAAATTTTTTTCTTACGCCGAGTAGGGAGTACAGACCTACTTCTTTTTTTCGTTTTTTCGTGAAAAATGCATTAGAGTATCCAATGAAAACCACTACGAATCCTATTATCACGAAATTGGTTTGTGACATGTCAGTATCTATAGCATTAACAGCATTTTTAATTTCTGAGATATGCGATAGTGAATTGAAAGTGTAGAAAATCACAACACTAATTACCATGGAGAAAAAATAAAGAAGGTAGTTGTTTAAACTTCCTTTAATATTTTTTTGGGCTAGACTAAATAACGTCACTTGTACCACCTCCAAAAATGGACAATACATCTAATATYTTTTKGAAAAAWTCTTTGCSGGAAGAGTTTCCTTTTACTAGTTCGGTAAACAGGGTACCGTCTTTAATAAAGATCACACGTTTGCAATAGCTAGCTGCAAATGCATCATGTGTTACCATCAAAATGGTCGCTTTATCTTCCTGACTTAAGTCTTGCAAGCTTTCCAATAAGTCTGTTGCAGATTTTGAATCGAGTGCGCCAGTCGGCTCGTCCGCTAATATCAAGCTTGGTTTAGATACCATCGCGCGTGAAGCAGCTGTACGCTGTTTCTGYCCMCCTGAAATTTGATACGGGTAYTTATCTAAGATAGAACGAATACCAAAACGATCCGAAATTTCGTTGACTCTGTTCTCTATTTCCTGAACATTCATTTTTGCTAATGCGAGTGGTAGCAAAATATTATCYTTYACTGTTAACGTATCTAACAAATTGTAATCTTGAAAAATGAARCCGAGTTTATCMCGMCKGAATGCRGATARTTGTTCTTCTTTCATRTTTAGKATGCTYGTCCCATCAATCAARATCTCACCGAACGTCGGCTGATCTATGGTCGCCAAAATATTCAAAAGTGTGGACTTCCCGGCACCGGAAGGTCCCATAATTCCAACAAATTCACCTTCGCGAACAGTTAGATCAATATCATGTAATGCAGTAAATGTATGTCCTTTTGCCCCATACATTTTTTTGATTTTTTTTGCATCTACTATTGTTTTCATATATATAATTCCTCCATTAAAGAAGTTATTTTCTTCTTACAGGTTATATTCTATAGGATGTAACCCTTCAATAACCTTACAGTTTCTTAGGCTAACCTTACAGTTTTGTCATCTTAAAATAAATGTCCCTTYTTTCTTTATTTTTTCCACTATAATGTGATATAGACGATTATGCCATTGTAATTTGGAATAGTCGTATGAGCACATAAGATATAACACAAAATACCTATAATACGAGCTTTTGGGGGAATCACGATGAAAATTATGATTATAGAAGACGAAAGAACCATTAGAGAGATGATGGCAGAAACGATAGAAAAGTGGGGATTTGATACCGTAAAAGTAGAGGATTTTGACCAAGTATTATCAATATTTCTAAAAGAAAATCCTCAGCTTGTGTTAATGGATATTAATCTGCCATCATTTGATGGATTTTACTGGTGTAATAAAATTAGGGAATCCTCAAAAACTCCGATTATCTTTCTTTCATCTCGTAACACACCGATGGATATGATTATGGCGATGAATATGGG
>NZ_JBFTMA010000791.1:0-1887 GCF_056396725.1 Bacillus sp. 05T31 | reverse complement strand
GCTGGAAACACTGGACCTACTGGAAACACCGGACCTGCTGGCGACACTGGGGCTACCGGGAACACTGGATCTACCGGAACATTTAATACAAGTACCGAAGCATATGGTCATATTTATAGTACAACTGCCCAGTCTATTGGACCTGGTGCTGATATTGAATTTGACTCTAACAGCTCATTAAAAAGTGTTTTTTATACTCCTGGTACTAAAAACGCCAATGTAGATCCTACAGTGGGAGGTTCATATTTAGTTATTTTCAAAGTGCTAGTTACATCACCAGATACAGCAACTTATGCTATCACTGTAGGAGGCGTTGCTCAAGCTACTACTTCTTATTCACAATCTACAGATGCCACTGGAAATTTATTATTATCTGGGTCTGCCGTAATCAACATTCCTGGAGGAACTCCTGTAACTATTCGAAATGTAGGCACTACTACTAATGCTTTACCAGTTATCCCTATTACGGTTACTGGCGTTCCTGCCATTAATGCATCTATTCAATTAATTCGGTTAGATATCGGTTAATTCCTTTGAGTACATTTCTTATAAAACCAACAAAAAGATGCTTTATATAAAGCATCTTTTTGTTTACATAATAAAATTATTCCATTATAACTTTCTTCTGAATTCTTCATCTGTTATAGCATCTYGAATAAARTAATCTATATTATTTCTMAGCTTTTGGTGCGTAATTTGATTATCTATATCATTAAACATTATTACAACCTCAACCTTGTTCCCCTTTTTATCYGTAGTATACAAACTTTTTGTCAATACGAATGCRGTAGAACCACCTTTTTGACCAGCATATTCAAACTTACTATTTTGAACTGTTCCTTTAAAAATATTCTCCATTTCATCTTGCATTGATTTTGAAAAATAATTTCTACTATTTATCTTTTCCATTAAACTCATATAATCTTTAGCATTTGCACTCACTAATCGATCTGACCAAATACGCTGGAATTCCATATCTATTTTTAATGGTATATCACGTTTCTTCCATTCACTTTCATCTTTCATCCATTCATGTATTTGTAACACGTGTTTATTATATTCATCATTAGACATGTTACGTATCATTTCTAACGATTGATTTTCTGGCTCATTAAGCTCTTTTTCTACATACCCTCTCATATATAGTGAAGCAGTATACGAAGAGAACTTGTCATGACTAGTAAGTTCTAACTCTTTTAAACTATCATTTACTCTTTCTATTCCAAGCTTATCTAACAAATATGTTGTATTCGCATTAGAGCTATAATGAATCATCCCTTTAGCCACTTCTTCTAAAGCAATCTGTCCATTTTGCACTAACTCTCTCACTTTTGAATCTTCTAACCAGTCAGGATGCGCTCCACCATCAGTGTTTTTAACATAATATTTTTCTAAATCCTGCAATGAAATTTGTTCATCTCGACTTATTTTTCCTTCTGACACTTGCTTAGCAAATTCAACTGCTATTACGATTTTTGCCATACTYGCTAATGGYAATTTTTTATTTTCATTTAYAGATGTTACTACTTCACCGTTTTTTCTAATAAGTAATGAACATGTTTCATCACCTTTATGTTCTTTTATGTAGTTTAATACGTAATCAGGATCTTCTTTTGACAAATAGTACTTCATAATAACAAAGAAAGCTATAACAGCTACTACAATCACTCCTGCAACAATTCCTATAATCTTTAATATGTTCACAATATGCCCCCTTCTATATAATAATTATAACGAATCGAATTACAAAATTATACAAAATAGAGTAACTCTTCCTAAAACAGAAAGAGTTACTCTATTTCACATGATGTTATTTGTCCATTTAACGTAACGATTATATTTGAGTCGTCACTTTCTTTAACGCTATTTAGTCGATTTGAGTTAGGA
>NZ_JBFTMA010000790.1:0-1887 GCF_056396725.1 Bacillus sp. 05T31 | reverse complement strand
ATATGATGGTGTGGTATTTATTATATTTACATTTGATATGACAGATTGATTAGGCACTTCTATTTGTTGTGAACCGGAAACATAAATAACAGATGACTGAAATACTTGATTAATAACTTGAATAGTACCGCCAGTTATAGAAGCATTACTTTGTAACTCAAACGCATTAAAATCTCCATCAATTTGCAGCGTTACGGTAGGATCTAACTCTAATCTTACGTTGGATTTAATAACAATCGGCTTCAATATTTTATACGTATTAACCCCTGTAATTCTTACCGTCGAAATTCGGTTCGCTACACAATAATTAATCGCTTGTTGAATCGCTAACGAACTATCACTTCCTGAATTCGGAACTGCACCAAAGCAATCAATATGAACACTATTTTCTGGCGCACACTCCTCTTGTGAAGAAATATATTCTGACAAAATAAATTCACTCCTCATATTGCCTTTTTCATATAATATGTGAGTTCTCTCTTAAAAGTTTGTATCATAAAAAAAACAAACGACCTCCACGGTCATTTGTTTAATTCATATATATCCTTCGTTTCTTCTACCATTTTAGTTAACGAGAAATTTCTTTCCGCTTYTTCTCGCGCTTTCACTCTAATATCATTCACCTTTTCTTCATTTCCTTGTAATTCCTCCAGCACGTCTGCGAATTCAGATTCGCAATATTCAGATATTAAAACACCTGATTCTCCATCTATTACCGCTTCATTTATTCCGCCGACATCTATTGAAACAATTGGTGTTCCTGTAGCCATTGCTTCAATTACTACCATTGGAAACACTTCACGAAAAGATAATAAAAGTAATACATCCATATTTCCTATAAACTTATGTGGCTCTGAAATATTTCCTAACATCTTTACACTTTGTTGCAAGTCATATTTTTCTATTTCTTTCATAATAGATTCTTTCTCTGGTCCATCACCAGCAATATAAAACATAAAATCATTTCTCTTTTTTAACACATTTGCAATTTTAACAAATAGTTGATGATTTTTCTCCTTGGATAATCTAGCTAATATACCTACTTTATAAGTAGATTCTTTCTTTTTCTGCTGGAATAAAAATTTTTCAATATCCACACCGTTGTAAATTGTCTTTACTTTCTCTTCAGCTACATGAATTGAAATTAAGTTATTCTTTTCAAATTCACTTACTGTAATAATATTGTTCACATATTTATTCATGACATAACGAAAAAGAATTGGCGTTTTCTTTTCTAGTATCGTTACATTATGTTTCGTATACACGATTTTTATCTTTCTTTTAATAAACTTTTGAAGTAGAAAAGCATATAATACCATTCGCAAACTATTTGCATGAATAAGTTCTATCTTTCGTTTATAAATCTCTTTTCGTAAGTAATGAATATTTCTCAAATGATTCCATCGACTAAGTAACATGAAATTTTCTTTTCTAGTAAGAGATTGATATAATTCTCCCTCACCTGCAGCTGTATAAACCGTAATGTTTTCATATTGCAAATTGTTTTCCAATTTACAGAAGTAACTCTCGGCTCCCCCAGTTATCAATTTATCTGTCATCAACAATATATTCATACTTGCGTCTTCCCAACTACATTGATTTTATTTTTTCTGTAAGCATGATAAGCATACTTACTAAAATAAAAAAAGGTTTGCAATGGATTAAGCGATTTTTGTGCTCTTAATAACTTCCAATATCTGAAGGCCGCTCTTATTTTATTTCTCGAAACAGAATTTGTAACGATTCTATATTTCGCTAACACTTGTTGTATCCCTTTCGCCTCATATCCTTCATTTAATAAGTTCAGCCACAACGCTGTATCTTCTGGTTGTACACTTGGCATTTCAATACAAGGAATCTTCTCACGATCAATCATCACTGTTAAAC
>NZ_JBFTMA010000789.1:0-1887 GCF_056396725.1 Bacillus sp. 05T31 | reverse complement strand
ATCGTAAGTTGGATAAATAATATTGTTTGGAGTCCCGCACTTGTCTATTTATGTTTAGGAGTAGGCTTATATTTTTCCATTCGAACGAGGTTTTTACAAGTAAGACATGTAGGAGAAATGGTGAAGCTTACATTTAAGGGAGAAAAGTCTGATGCGGGTGTTTCTTCGTTCCAAGCGTTAGCACTTTCGTTATCAGGGCGCGTTGGAACCGGAAATATTGCCGGTGTTGCAACGGCTGTTGCCTTTGGTGGTCCAGGCGCTGTATTTTGGATGTGGGCGGTAGCCTTTCTAGGAGCTGGTTCTGCATATGTAGAATCGACGCTTGCACAAATATATAAGACGAAGCATCAAGGGCAATTCCGCGGTGGTCCTGCTTATTACATTGAAAAAGGACTAGGTGTTAAATGGTACGCATTAGTGTTCGTCGCAGCGACAATTATTGCAACAGGAATGCTGCTTCCAGGTGTTCAAGCGAATAGTATTGCTGTAAGTYTAGAAACAGCTTTTGGYATTAATACTTCTGTATCAGGGGCGGTATTAGTAGYGGCATTAGCACTTATTATTTTTGGTGGAGTTAAGCGAATTGTTAACGTAGCGCAAGTTGTAGTACCGTTTATGGCGCTTGGTTATATTTTAGTAGCTTGTGTAATTGTAGGTATGAATATTGAAAAATTACCAGACGCTTTCATGTTAATTTTAAAAAGTGCATTTGCACTAGAAGCAGCTTTTGGTGGAATTATCGGTTTAGCAATCTCTTGGGGTGTAAAACGTGGTATTTATTCAAATGAAGCAGGGCAAGGAACTGGACCGCATGCAGCAGCAGCAGCTGAAGTATCGCATCCAGCTAAACAAGGGTTAGTGCAAGCATTTTCCGTTTACATTGATACATTATTTGTTTGTTCAGCAACAGCATTTATGATGATTATTACAGGCATGTATAACGTATTTGATGCAAGCGGAAAAAACTTTATCGTCAATAAATTAAATGGTGCACAGCCAGGTCCTGGTTATACACAGGCAGCAGTAGAATCAGTTTTCCCTGGATTTGGAAACGGTTTCGTAGCAATCTCTTTACTATTCTTCGCATTTACAACAATTATGGCTTATTACTACATTGCAGAAACGAATATAGCTTACTTAAATCGTGATAAAGACCGTCCTTGGATGTCTATCGTACTAAAGTTTGTATTCTTAGGAGTTGTATTCTACGGTTGTGTAAAAACAGCAGAAACAGCATGGGCTTTAGGAGATATTGGTGTAGGAATTATGGCATGGGTTAACATTATTGCGATTCTATTATTACAAAAACCGGCATTGATCGCACTAAAGGATTATGAAAAGCAGAAAAAAGAAGGAAAAGATCCAGTGTTCGATCCGCAGAAATTAGGAATTAAAAATGCTGATTTCTGGGAGCATGAATACGGGAAAGATAAAAAAGAAGAAGTATCTTAATAGGATAGGAATGAGAGAGCAAAGGGAAATCCCTTTGCTCTTTTTTATGGACAAAATGAAGATGAAAGTTATTTTTTTGCCTATTTTTGAATATAAAAAGAATGTACATGCTTTGTTTAGGGGAGGGGGGAGTATGGTGATAGAGTTTCGTAATGTAAATAAATATTATGGTATCTTCCAAGTTTTGGAAAATATTAATATGCAAGTGAAAAAAGGTGAAGTGGTAGTAGTTGTTGGTCCTTCAGGATCAGGAAAAAGTACATTGCTTCGGTGTATAAATCAGTTAGAGGCGATTACCGATGGAGAATTAATCGTACAAAATACAGACGTACACAATAAAAAAACAGATATGAATGAATTACGCCGAAATATTGGTATGGTCTTCCAGCATTTTTACTTATACCCACATAAAACAGTTCTGCAAAATATTACACT
>NZ_JBFTMA010000788.1:0-1900 GCF_056396725.1 Bacillus sp. 05T31 | reverse complement strand
ATATATAACAGTAAGTGCAGTGAAGAAAAAAATTGTATTTCAAATTGTAATCCCTTATACAATTTACTTTGGCATAACTTTTATAGGAGTGCAATATATGTTGCATACTTACAATTTGATTGCACTTGTACTTCATACGTTTATCGTAGTAGTTGGTATATTCCTATATGATCATGAGTTGAAAAAACTTATTCTTTCGTTTATACGAAAGACACGAGAAAAGGATTATATTACGAARCAGGRGATATAGCCTATGGAAAATAATATGCAAATTTCRATGAAATGGAYTTTTCTTYTAATCTTGTTTGTTATGTTAAGTAAATACAAYATATATATAGGATTTTCCTTGAAAATATATATGATTTTCTTAGTCATTTATTTTTGTTTAACAATTAAAGACTTTCATATTCAAAAGCTATATTTTCATGAAGTGGTATTTTTACTGTTCTATTTCATTTATTGTTTAAGTGGTATTCTTTCCATATATTTAAGTGCTAGTATTCGTATGATTTTTGGTGTGCTTCTTGTTTTAGGTTGTTATTTTATAATGAGAAATTTATTGGGGAATACCGAAATAGTAGTGCTCGAATTATCCATTGTCTATGCAGGGTTAGTATTTAATATTGTGAGTCTTATACTCTATATAATCGGATTACAATATTTTGGATTATATGGTGGGGAAGAGAGAGAGGTTTATGCTGGATTATTAGTTGATAGAGGATATCCAAGGTTAATTGGGTTATTAGATGATCCTAACATTTTTATTTTTTATAATACGATATTTTTTATGTATTATATGACAAATTTATATAACATGACCAACGTCATCGGATTGGTTTTATGTGTTACGACGAGTTTATTAACATTTTCAAGAGGTGGGATTTTAGCAATTGTGCTTGTTCTTGTTGTATATATATGTATGTCCAGCTTTGCTAAAAAAGTGAAAATAGTAATAGGTTTAGTAATATTTAGTATTGCTATTTTTAGTTTATCGAATGCAGTAATGGGTGGACAGTTGGATGATATATTGAATAAGCGGATTTCTGATTTTTCACATGATAATGGAAGTGGTAGATTTACATTATGGGAAGCTGCTTTCAAATATTATTTATCTAATCCATATATCGGTATAGGTGCATTTAATTTTTCGAATTATTATGAGTACCAGTTCAATGAGAAATTATATGTGCACAATACATTTTTAGAAATTTTATCTGAATCGGGTACAATCGGTTTTCTTTTATATAGTGCGTTTTTATTAATATTAATGTTCAAGTTAACTCAGTATAACTTGTTTCGTGAAAAACCATATCTTTTATTGACTATGATTGCATTTTTATTTCAGATGATTTCATTGTCACTTATTATTAACGAAGCGTTCTTTCTGTTTTTAGCAGTTGTTGTGAAGTACATTTCAATATATGAAAGAAGGGGAACGATAGATGGTAAAGTGTCTATCAGTACATAATGAGTTGCCGTATGTTTCCATAATAACACCTTCTTATAATAGTTTACGTTTTATAGGTGAGACAATCGCATCTGTGAGGAGTCAATCTTATGAAAATTGGGAAATGCTTATAGTTGATGACGCTTCAACAGATAACTCAGTTGTAATAATTAAAGAGATGATAGAAGAAGATTCGCGCATTCGATTAGTATCATTAAAAGAAAATGTAGGTGCTGCTAAAGCGCGTAATATAGCGATTAAAAAGGCGAGAGGAAGGTATATTGCCTTTTTAGATAGTGATGATATTTGGCTATCTAATAAACTGCAGACGCAATTGTTATTTATGGAAGAAATGAAAGCTGCATTTTCGTATACGTCTTATAGTTTAATAGATGAAAATGGAAATGGCCTGAATAGAAATGTAAATGTACCGGAATCTGTTGATTATCATTA
>NZ_JBFTMA010000787.1:0-1902 GCF_056396725.1 Bacillus sp. 05T31 | reverse complement strand
ACCTGCAGTAACGCAAGACCATTGTTAATAAGACGTGTTACAGATTCTTCAGTTGTGAAAGTAGAAAGTTGTTGTAATAATGCTGCTGATGCTTCGTGTCCTTTATTATGTTGTAAAAGTAATTCTAAAATTTCAAGACGAAGCAACCATTCTTTCGGATAGAATGTATTTAACACTTCTTGAATGGCTATTAGTTGATCGACATGAGCGTCTTGTAATGTACCTTGATTACGAATGTCGCGAACTGTTTGATACATACGTTCAACCTCAGTTAATACAAGYGGAGCAGGAGTTTCATGTACTTCTTCATCCATCGGGAAAAATGCAGCCGCATCTGCCGCTCCTGGGAATACAGAAGTAATTGTTGAACCAACAGCCATATCAAAAGTTCCCCATGAAGGATCGAATAATAAACAATCTTTATGAGTAACTGTGCAACCTGCAAATGAGATAAGGACGATTTTTTTATCGTTCTTTACAATGTCTGTTACTGTTCCTTTTACATGGACTCCACTTGTGAAGGAAAGCTCGACGAGATTGTCAATTATAATGCCTAATGACTGTAGCTTTTCTTCTGTGCAATCTTCTAATGCGATATTACCATCTAGTAATCCGACCGGTGTACCAAATCCATCTTTGTGTACAGATGTAGAGTGATTCACCAATTGTTTATGATTAATTGCTAATGCAGTTGGTGTATTTGTTCTCATATAAATGACTTCACCAGTATCATTTTTAATTGTCTCTGTAAATGTACCGGTAATTTGTAATCCGCTACTTAGCTCAGTTGTAGCATGATTTTCGGAGCGAATTGCTTTTTCTAATCCTTCTGTGCCACCTGTTTTGAATGCCATCGTTTCAGAGAACTTCTCAAGTTCCGCAGTCAACTCTTCAAATGATTCACAAACAAATAGCTGTGGCTGCATTTTTGTCACGTCATAAGTTGTTCCTGTGCAAGCTTCAATTGAGAATGGAACTTTTTCTACAGCATCTGTTAAGCAATGCTTGCTTTCACCAACAGAAGAAAGGAGACCAGCACCGTAAATTTTTGGATCGTCTATATTTCCAATCAATCCGTATTCCACTGTCCACCAGAAAAGACGTGAAATTTGTTCTGCTTCTGATAAACCAGAAACTAAGTTTTGTTTTTCGATTACAGTATTTTCAGCAACTGCAACTTCTTCAGGTGTAGAAGTCGGGCTTTCTTTTACAATCGTTAATGTACGAACAGCTTCAAAAGCCTCATGTTCTTCTTTTGTTGAGAAAGCTTTCGCTCCAATTTGTCCAAAGCGCTTCACATATTTTGCATATGTAGAATCGAGTAAAATCGGTGCGTGTCCTGCTGCTTCATGAACGATATCAGGAGCCGGTGTATACTCGATATTTTCTACTTTACGAATATCTGTTGCGATTGGTAGTAATCCGTGCCCCTGAAAATCGAAGAATGCTACGCCGGGAATAAGTCCGTCAATCGTTACAGCTCCCCAGCCGCTTGGTGCTAAGCAGTCATTCATTTCTTCTACTTTTGGAATTGCATCTATATTAATACCAGATGATTGTAGTCCGTTAACATAGGATGGATGAGCAACATCTTTTAAAAAGCTATGGTTTTGTCTCATAATGTAACGCCAAACAGCGTGATTCACCGGCGTGTATTGATCATAATGCTGTGTAGATACGAATGGTTTTAAATGTGATGGAATTTCTGTTTTCTTTGTCATTTAGACATCCTCCTTTTTCTCTATAAAAATGAATACCTGTTTCGTATAGCTTGTACCACCTCCCTTTATAATTGTAAGCGCTTATAAAATTTTATCATAAGATTCGGAATTATTTAACATTTGTTTGTGTGAGAAATAGAAAAAGCCCCTATCGGAAGATCCGATAGGGGCGAAAGAATCG
>NZ_JBFTMA010000786.1:0-1913 GCF_056396725.1 Bacillus sp. 05T31 | reverse complement strand
TCCCTGCACTGCCATCGCAAAATGAGATAACATTAACATATATCCCATAAGGCCAATAGGGCCTTTTACATAAATCATAATTGCATTTACAACAACAGCCCAAACACCATATTTTATTAAAGTAACTATCGCTAGCGCTTCTATTAACCCCCAGTTCTTCTTCATCAAAAAAGCAATTAAAACAAAGACAAAAAAGAGAGTCGCCATAGGGCTATCTGGTACAAACGGCCAAAATATAGGTGAGGTTTCTTTTAATTGATTTCCATACCATATGAATCCGTAAATTGTACCTAATATGTTAACAACCAATAAAAATAATAGTACCGAACGTTGCCTTAACATTGCATACAAGTAAGCCAATCTGTATGTCCAACACCTTTCAAACAAAGTAATTCTTTCATCGAACTCTACTCTATTATATAGCAAACTTTCCGTCATCGTAGAGTAGAAAACTGAAACAGATTAAATTTTCTTTAGGGATGGCTTTGCTATCCCTTTTCTGTTTCAGCTTCCCCTCATCAAACCGTACGTGAGGTTTTCCCTCATACRGCTTTCCGATGCTCTTCCTTCTTTAGCTTTCAGTTTGTTCTAGCTTCCTACTTTCACGAGTGTGTATGTTATTTTCTTCATCAAGTCCTTGATACGACCATGTTTCTTTCGAACATTTCTTTTCTTATCCAGAAAAGGTTAAGCCGTTCTAAGACGTACCAATCTATTTTACCGAGCCACTTCTGTCCAATTGAAGATAGGCTATAATAATTTTGAATCCTTGTAGAATTTTATTTAAACCTTTCACCATCAAACAGTGCCCAGCTTAGCTGGGCACGCAAAATAAAAAGCTGACCACAGATTTTGTAGTCAGCTTTTCTATTATTTTTTATTATACTTTGCAACGAATTCCGAAAGCTTTTTCAGTTCCTCATCTGTACCTTTAAATACACCTTTAGGCATTGAACCTTTTCCATCTTTCGCAATTTTAGCGATTTCTTCTGGTTTTAAAGTTAAGTTTTGCAAAGCCGGTGCTGCCGCTCCGCCCTGTAAATTGTCACCATGACATGTTAAACAAGTATTTTTTTGCATCAACTTGTAGCCGTCATCATTTTTATCAACTGGTGCTGTTTTTACAATTGCTCCTTGTTTTTTTGCAGCTTCCCAATCGTGGTGTGCTACAGATTCCCAAGTTAAAAAAATAATCGATGCAATTGCTAAAAGCATAAACCCCGTTGCTACAGGACGCTTCAATGGTGCTCTTTCTGGGCCTCGATCTAGAAACGGAGCTAATAGTAACGCTCCAAACGCAATCCCCGGCATAATAAACGCACCAATTACAGTAAATGAGCCTGAAGCATACGAATACTTTAATAACTGATACAAGAAYAAGAAATACCAATCTGGAAGTGGTATATATCCTGCATCTGTAGGATCCGCCATTCTCTCAAGCGGTGACGGATGCGCCACTGTTAAACATAAATAACCGACTAAAAAAACTGCACCAACCATCCATTCTTTTAACAAGAAATTCGGCCAAAACGCTTCTGTTTTCCCTGGATATTCAGAATAATCTTTYGGAATATTTGGTTTCCGGGCTACTGGTACCCGAGAATCTCCTACAAACTTCATCCCTTTGCCGCGATGCATAATCTCCCTCCTTTTGTTCTTTCCCCTTTAATTTAGCAATCTCTTATAGCGGACCGGAAATACCTTGTTTGCGAATCATGATGAAGTGGAAGGCCATTAAACCTAGAAGTGCTGCTGGTAAGAAGAAGACGTGAATAGCAAAGAAGCGAGTTAATGTTTGAGCGCCAACGATTTCGGAATGACCAGCGAGTAATGTTTTAATATAAGGACCAATGAGCGGCGTTTGCTCTGCAATTTGAATCCCTACTTTCGTAGCAAATAACGCTTTCATATCC
>NZ_JBFTMA010000785.1:0-1920 GCF_056396725.1 Bacillus sp. 05T31 | reverse complement strand
CATAGAAACTCCTGCTCCAACGAATAATACTAACTTACCTTGTTCAAGGTGATCGATTAACTCATCTGGAATTTCTACTTCTGAAGTTATCCACATCCCGGATTCCCCCTTACCTAAAAATGTCATACGCTCTCATTTCACTATAACATTTTTTGATTATTTTTTTAATATTTAGATAAAATTTCAGCATGATAAAGTTTTATATAAATTAAACCGTTCCAATGTATGAACTCCTGMATTTATTGTAAAACTATGTATAAATGGGAGGTGTATATATTGAATGATATTACTGTAATACTTATCAAATTTATATCATGCATCATCGCTTTTAGTATCGGACTAGCTCTATTTTTCCCAGCAACGCTCGTCCAAATCATTTCTTTTAGTCTCTTCGTCACAATCGTTTCTTATATGTTTGTTGATAAAATTATTTTAAATCGAATTGGCAATTCCGCTGCCATTATGACGGATTTCTTACTTACGTACTTAAGTGTTTGGATTTTTGGTAATATTTTATTAGACAACTACATGCAAATTGCATGGGGCAGTATCCTTTCTGCCATCGTCTTTACATTATCAGAAGTAATCGTCCATCGCTTTTCTAATTCCCACACAAGGCACAGCAATGATAACATTCGAATTAATCGCCGGTTTGCATATGGCACGGAGTTTGCTGAAGAACAGAATGTGTTGGATAAAGATAAGAAGAAATAAAGCCTTAATTACTGGTGCAAAAAAGTAGCTGTCTCATCAGTCGAATTTTTGACGATGTGGCGCTCCTTTTTGTTTTTTGTACTATCAATACAGTGAATGAAATTATATTAACGATTCGACAAGAAATATCGATTTATCGACAACGTTTGATAGCCTATCTTCAAATAAAAAAGCTGCCCCATTAAGAGACAGCAACTTCTGTAATTACGCTTTTACTTTTAAATCTTTGAACGTAATAACATCTGCAAATGATCCAAATACAACATTATGATGTTTTACAATATCTTCAGCGCGTAATACATCTGTGTCAAATGTGCTATGTGCATCACTTACTAATGTTACTTTATACCCTTCACTAAACGCTCTTCGCGTTGTCGTATCAACACAGTACTCTGTTTGCATTCCTGAAATAATAACATGCTCAATCCCTTTTCCTTGTAACACTTCGTTTAAGTTTGTCTTATGGAATGAGTCTGGAGTCGTCTTTTCAACGACAAGCTCCCCTTCTCGCGGAGCAATCGCCGCATGCACTTTCCAGCCATCTGTACCTTTTTCTAATGGATGATCCTTAGGTCCATTATGTTGGACATAAATAACCCGAATACCATTTGAACGACATTCCCCAATGAGCTCTTGCAACGTTTCTAAAAACTTTTCCCCATTATGTACTGGGATTCCTGCTGTATACATACCCGCTTGCACATCAATAACTAGTAATGCCTTTTTCATTTCACACAGCTCCCTTTATTTTTATAAGCCCCTGCATATTTATTATAATTGTTTATATTCTACCATCCAACAATCTTCTAATTTCCCCTCATGCAGTTCATGTTTCTCTAGTACTTTCACCTTTTTAAACCCGCATTTTTCATAACAGCTTATCGCACGTTCATTATTTACTTTAGGATCCATCGCTATCGCTTCCGCTCCTAAGTTCTCCATTATGTATGTAATTGCTGCTTGAACAAGTTTTGTTCCAATTCCTTTTCCCCAAAAGATCGGTTCACCGATAAATTGGTCCATGCCCCATACATTCTGCGATTCTTCATATCCATATAACGCTTTCCATTCAGAATCAACTGGATACATTTGAATGTAACCGATTGGAACGGCATCAAATTCTATTAAACATCTTTTTTCATGACCGTTTGGATGATGTATAAAATGATCAAGCACCTTTTCTACAGATTGCGGATTATCTCTTCC
>NZ_JBFTMA010000784.1:0-1925 GCF_056396725.1 Bacillus sp. 05T31 | reverse complement strand
ATAGCGATGAGACCGGGGAGTGTAACGACAGTAGCTGAAGTTGATGGAAAGCTACTCTTTGGTTTATCAGGTAATCCGTCAGCTTGTTATGTAGGTTTCGAATTATTTGTGCATCCAATTATGAAAACGTATTTGCATGTGAAGGAGCCTCACGTATATAGAACTGATGCTATTTTACAAAAAGATTTCCCGAAACCAAATCCGTTTACTCGTTTTGTAAGAGCAAAAGCGAGTATTGTTAATGGGGCACTACAAGCGATGCCAGTCGGTTTAGATAAATCGAGTGCAGTCTCTTCACTTGCGGATGCAAATGCTTTTATCGTGCTGCCTGGAGGAACGAGAGGATTTGAAGCAGGAATGAAAGTGTCTGTATTATTGTTAGAATGCTCTGAGGGAAGTGATTGGCCGTGGRCAAAGCCTCTTCAATCTTACAAATAGTAGGGTATCAAAATAGCGGGAAAACAACACTTGTAGAGAAGATGGTGCATGCATTAACTGAAAGAGAAATGAAGGTTGCTACAATTAAACATCATGGTCACGGGGGCTTTCCTGAAGTAGCGCAAAAAGATAGTGAAAGACACAGAAAAGCTGGTGCTGTAGTAAGTAGTGTAGAAGGTGCCGGATTACTATCTTTGTCCTCTTTGCGAGATGAATGGTCCTTGCAAGAAATTATCCGCTTGTACGAATTTTTTGAAGTAGATACGATTTTAATAGAGGGCTATAAAGCTGAGAACTATCCGAAAGTAGTGTTACTTCGCTCTGCGGAAGACGCTGAACTTTTACATAAAGTAGAAAATATAGCGGCAGTTATTACGTGGTATGATGCTTCGTCAAATGTACGAGAAGAATATAAAGTATTTCATATAACAGAAGAAAAATTGTATATAGACTGGTTTTTACAAACGGCTAGGGGTGCAAAATGATAAATACGTATTATGAAGTAATTGATACAGAAATCTCGATTGAAGAGGTGACAAAGAAAGTAGTTCGCCGTGAATGTGGTGCTGTTACAACATTTATCGGGACAGTTAGGGAGTTTACGAAAGGGCGTCGTACACTATACTTAGAGTATGTAGCTTATAAGACGATGGCAGAAAAGATGCTACAGAAAATTGGGTCAGAAGTGAAGGAGAAGTGGCCCGGTACACATGTTGCGATTACGCATCGCATCGGCACGCTRCAAATTTCTGATATAGCGGTTGTTGTTGCTGTATCAACGCCTCATCGCAAAGAGGCTTATGARGCGAAYGAATATATTATGGAGCGTATTAAGCAAATTGTTCCRATTTGGAARAARGAGTTTTGGGAAGATGGTGASTCATGGATWGGTGACCAATTAGAAAAAACACCATATCCAGCAGGAGAGCCTGGGAAGGAGTTATAAATATGATTCGAGTATTGTTATTTGCGAACTTGCAAGAAGAAGCAGGAACGAGTGAATTACAAATAGAGAAAGAAAATATTACTGTTGCAGAGTTAAAAGATATTGTTGCAAAAGAATATAATGTACCAGTGTCAGCGCCAATTATGGTTGCGATTAATGAAGAGTACGCAAATGAAGATGACACGATACACACTGGTGATGTAGTTGCACTAATACCACCAGTGAGTGGTGGTTAATATTGGATTTTTGCTATAAAAAACGACTTTCCTAAATAGGGAAAGTCGTTTTTTTATGGCATTTTGGAGAACACTATCTTATAGGAAAAGGAGGAAGTTATGAAAAAGATATGTGTAATGATTGCAATGATATGTTCTGTTTTTTTCTTTTCTCCAAGCAATTCTTTGGCAAAAGAATCGACGGAACAGCTTTTAGAAAGTGCGTTAYTGAATCGATATTACTCGGTTATAAGGCAAGTGACAGAAGATCAATATGAATGTGACTCAGTTACAAATATAAAGCGTCTAGGCAAGAAAGATGAGTT
>NZ_JBFTMA010000783.1:0-1925 GCF_056396725.1 Bacillus sp. 05T31 | reverse complement strand
CATACAGAGGGTTCTTTAAAAGACATAAATATAAAATCCATATATCAAAACATATATGAAGGTTTGATATATTTCAAAAAGCACCCTGTATTGGAACCGATTGTAACTTGTGGTGCTGTTTACGGTTTTTTTAAATACATATTAAATAGCATTTTAGTAATATTCCTTTATAAGGTAATGGGTCTATCTGAAATTGAAATAGGGTTTGTTGTAGGTTCAGCAGCGGTGGGATTTTTAATAGGTAATACGGTTCTCATGAAAAAAAGTCAACAAATTAATAATACAAAAATGCTTATTTATAGCGCTACGGTATCAGTTACCGGTTTGGCTTTTATACCGATAATGGGATATATGGGAACAGTTTACGGTATAGTAGCCGCAAGTATCATACATGGTATGGGAGAAGGTGTATTTGGCCCTTACGCTGCAACTATACGACAACTTGCCTCACCAAATCACATGCTAGGCCGAGTAAATGCTGTACAGCGTACGCTTAATTGGGGAGCTTGGGCATTGGGAAGTTTTGCTGGTGCATTTTTAATTTCTATATTTGGGCTCCAAACTACGTTATTTATAGGAGGTTTCGGAACAACATTGTGTTTAGTGGCGTTGTTACGACGAGGCGTATCAAAAGGACATGACATTGAATATACGAGTTCATTTTAGAGGAGATGATTATGATGCATAAGGTATTAAACGGAACTGACATAAAAAATAAACCACACATTTTATTTATAGGGGGATGGACAAAGCCTATACAAGATGCATTAGACAGTGGATATACTGTTTCGTATATAGGATCTTACGCTAAACACATATATTTTGATGGAACTATCTTAGAAAAATGTTTCTATAAAAAAGAAATAGACACAACAAACATACCCTTGTCTATATACTATGCTGAAGAATTATTCAAAGAGAAACCTTTTGATGTGGTTGTATCTTTCAACGAAACAGCATTAGATACGGCTTGTATAATTGCAAAGATTTTTAATGTTAAAGGGCCTTCTTATAATGCTAATATGATAACCCGCAATAAAGACATGATGCGTGAAATTCTAGCAGGCAAAGACTTTTCGATAGATTCGACAGTTTGTAATAACACTGAAGACATTAATGAATTTTTGAATAAAAAAGACAGTGTTATAATAAAGCCGCCGATTGGGGCAGGGGGTAAAGGAGTATCTAAGCTAGACTCGGGAGATGACGTAGGGGCATTTATTAAAAAAAATGGTATTCAACTACCTGTTTTAGTGGAAGAGTATATTGAAGGTGATATAGTTTATACGGTTGAAACCGTTTCTTATAACAAAAAACATTCTATACTTGCTATATCAGCTGAAGTATTTAAAGAAGATACATTTATAATAAACTATACTATTATGCCGGCACCTATAGATGAATCTCAAAAACAATTAATTATGGAGAAAGTAATGCTATTTTTGGACGACATGCAAATGGAAAATGGCATTACTCATACAGAAATAAAGATAGACAAACAAAATAAGCCAATAATCATAGAGTCTCAAGTTAGAATAGGTGGTGGCAACATCTGGAAGATGGTAGAACTAATAACTGGCATATCTCAATTTGGATACTATTATGATGCGCTAGCTACTGAGACTATAGATGAATTTAGATGTGTACCTTCAAAATGTCAAGCTATGTCTTTAAGTTTGATTCCAAAACCAGGTTGCTTAAAAGAAATCAAGTATAAAGAGTTAACTAACATATCCGAGGTCGTATTAATTGATCTATTAGTAAAAGAGGGCGACACTATACCAACTATTGTAGATAGTACTCAACGCAAAGGATCTATATTATTTACGGCTAATGATATAAAACATATGTACGAAATTGCAGAGGAAATATGTGACAATATAACGTTTGTTTATCAGGATTTGTCAGAATGGAAACCTTCTTTT
>NZ_JBFTMA010000782.1:0-1929 GCF_056396725.1 Bacillus sp. 05T31 | reverse complement strand
TGAGAGGAGAATACAAATGAGTCAATTTGTTAATTCAACAATGGAAGGTAAAAATTTTAGTGCTGTTCAAGTAGGAAAGTGGGAGGATTTGCTTCAATATAAAAATGGAAATCCATTTAAAGCTCCTGGAAAGGTATTTCTTAAAGATGACTTACAATGTACAGGGATGGAAGTTTCACTAAATGTTTTCCCTCCAGGCATTTCAATGCCCTTTTATCATAAGCATAGAGAAAATGAAGAGCTGTATATCTTCGTCAAAGGACAAGGGGAATTCAAGATTGATGATGAAATCCTTGAAATCAAAGAGGGTACTGTCATAAGGGTGGCACAAGAGGGGGAAAGAATTTGGCGTAACAATTCAAGTGAACCTCTCTATTTTATTTGTATTCAAGCTAGGGCAAATACTTTGGAAGAAAGTAATATCGAGGATGGTATTAAGCTAGATAAATCCGTTGAATGGATTGAAAAATAGGTGCCACTGTACGATTAAATATCGTTTCGCTCCTTGTATTTTGTCTTTTGAAGAAAACTTATCTATAGAAAAGTACACCCAATTGTTAAACTGAATGTAACAATTGGGTGTACTTCATAGGAAACCAACTGTGTTTAAAGAATGGCTTTTTTCAATCTGTATTCTATAAAGGTTCATTATCCGTACCTCTTCCTCAGTTAATTCTTCTTTATCCCAATACATATGCATTAAACTATATTCGAATATTTCCTTTAATTTAATAAACAATGGAAGCTGCTCTATCATTTCTGTAGGTAGATCATTTTCCTCCTGGTATCCGTCGATTATTGCTTTTGTAATAGAATTCTCATACTCGACTATGTTGCCATTCCCAACGAAAGAATATTCTATCGCGCTATAGACTGGAACAGCTAAATCGAATATGTAAAAATGTTTTTCACAGTCTTGAAAATCAATCATTTGGATATAGTTTATTAATTAGTTTAAGTATCTCTTTTTCTATATTATTCATTTTAACTTCCTTTCCAAACATAAATTTTCCACTCACAAAACTACTAGTTCATTAACTTACAAATTTCGTGTTTTATTTGGTAGAATCCTTTAAAAAAGATTTATCCCGTAAAAGTCCGATTAGTATGGGATAATAATCAGTGGGGAGGAACAAACTCCCCACTGATTAAAGTTTCACTTTATTGGAAAGTTAAGTAAATGTATGTCAAAATAAGATAGCTGAAAAAATATGAAATGAGTAATTACATATGATATTTAAAGGTTCTAGAGGGTGGTTAATGTTATAAACCACAAGAAATATCAAAAGAAAGAAGTGGATACTTCTTATAATATTTAGTGAGGAGGGAGATAAATGAATGAACATATACAGCTAATGATTGAATGGATTGAGGGCAATTTTAAAAAGGAGTTTTCATTAGATAAATTATCTGATTATATGGGGTATTCTCCTTACTTCTGTTCGTTTAAATTTCATCAAGTAACAGGGATAAGTATTAGACGATATATTCTTCTTAGAAGATTGTATTTATCAACGGAAGATTTGACGAATGATAGAAAGATAATTGATATCGCATTTGATTACGATTACTCTTCGCAAGAGGCTTATAGTAGAGCATTTAAAACTGTTTTTGGTATAACCCCAGGAAAATTCCAACTTAACAAAATACCGGTTCAATCATTTATTAAACTCTCAATCAATGATGGCAAGGAGTGGGATAGAATGAATTTTTCTAGAAAAATTGAAGTTAATCAGTTACGAAATGCGAAGAGTGAGCTGTTTGATAAAGATGTACTAAAYATATTAAATGGTCAATTTATGTATGAAGAATTTAAAAGTGAAARACTAATGGGGGAGTCTGATTACGCTCCATTTAATGAAGCTATGTGTGTAAATACGACTACTGCACAGATTTTTGATGATGAGTTTATTAAAACAAGGGCAGAAG
>NZ_JBFTMA010000781.1:0-2387 GCF_056396725.1 Bacillus sp. 05T31 | reverse complement strand
GTGCTATGAGTGAACAAGTTTTCAAAGTAAACGGTATCGATATATGTACAGAAAGCTTTGGCAATCCTAATAACCCAGCAATATTATTAATTATGGGAGCTACRTGTTCAATGGTTTATTGGGATGAAGAATTTTGTGAAAGGTTAGCTAGCACAGGAAGATTTGTCATTCGCTATGATAACCGTGATGTTGGTCGCTCTATTACATATGAGCCTGGGACTTCCAATTACACTGTAGCAGACATGGCTGAAGATGCAATCGGAGTACTCGATGCGTATCATATTGACAAGGCACACCTTTTTGGCATGTCATTAGGAGGTATGATTGCTCAAATTGCTGCAGTAAAACACCCAGAAAGAATTTTGACCTTAACATTACTAGCAACAAGCGTTATTGGATCTGATAACAATACTCGTGATTTGCCTCCAATGGATGAAAGAATTTTGACACATCATGCTAATGGTGCAAATTTAGATTGGACAAATAAAGATGTTATAGCGAAATATTTAATTACAGGATCACGTCTACTCTGTGGATCAAAGCGTATATTTGATGAAGCAAGAACTTTAAAACAAGTAAMGCAAGAAATAGAACGTGCTAACAATCTATTAAGTATGTTTAATCACGCCCTCCTTACAGGTGATGATTCTTATGAAGGTATACTAAAGTCGTTACTAGTACCTACTTTAGTAATTCATGGTACGGACGATACAGCTCTTCCACTTGAACATGGACTCGCACTTATTGATGAAATTCCGAACTCAAAGCTATTACCCCTTGAAGGTACAGGACATGAGAATCATCCCGATGACTGGGATAAAATTATTAAAGCAGTTTCAGAACATATATCCCGTATAAGATAAGAACAACTATTAGAAGGGGCACAAATTGTTTTGCCCCTTCTATTTATCCCGCTATTTGTGGGCAGTAAAACTCCCACCTCAAAATTCAGCTGAAGCAAAGAAATTAGGTGGGAGATAAACTGCCCGTAAACGCCCGATTGGTGAAGGCTAATAATCARTGGGGGATGAACAAAACCCCCACTGATTATAGTTTCACTTTATAAAGATTACGATACAATATCAAAAACCCATCACTGCATTCGTATGTATAGTGATGGGCTCTACCTATATTTTTTATGCTTAAAAAAATGGACAATCTAACTGGTCAACAGATTCCCACGATTTTTTTTTTACATTTTCGGTGGATTTACTATTTTCTAGTGGTACGTGTTTAAATGGATTCATTTCAACTTTTAATAGAGATGATGGTTCTATATATAAAGAAAAAACATGGCTACTTGGCAAGGTTTTTGATACATCAATATCTCCTACTTGTTTAAATAATTGCTGGGCCGCAAAGAAAAAGAAATTAGTTGGATTAGATTGTTTATTAAGCCAAGCAATCATTTCAGGCGATACTGATTTATTAATATTAATTTTCACTCGATCACCACGTTTATATCGCCTAGATCGCATACTTCCACCAACTAACTTATCGTTAAGTTTGTAAACCCTAACTCTTTTTGCTTATGCTCTCTATATTTTGGCGAGCATGTATATACTAATAACCCGCGAGCATTGGTGAATAACGGGTTATCTACAAAAATCACATTTTTCAAGCGTCCTTTTTGTTTCAAAATCATTTTTAAGCTATTTTTAATAATAACTGCGCCCCCACCATAAATAAATACATATGGATCGTCTTTCATATCATCAATTTTGTTAATAATATCCGTTGCGCCATATGATAATCCTTTACTTAATTGCGGACGGAAATTTACCCCTAATGAAACAACTTCTTCCGTTGTCCCCGCGCCAATATCAAAAGACAATAAAGTTTTATCTACAAAATCAATTTCTGAAACTTGATTTTGTTCACATTCTATTTTATGTTTCACAACATTTCCTTCCTCATCATATACAATCCCCCACGTCCCAGAAGCGCCTTCAGGTAGACATTTACAAAACTCAATAGAAACATTAATCGTAACATCGCGTCCATTTGGATAATGGAATATGACCTTGTGATTACCCATATACCGTTTCGCATTTTCAGCAGCAATTTCCTGTGTAATAAGTTGCATTGGAAGAGCAACAGATAAATCATAACGAATATTAATATGACTTGAAGTAGGGCTTTGACGCATAGCACTTATCGCTAAACCTGAAAGGATTGTAATAACCATTAACTCATCAGTAGATTTATTTGATTTTTTCTCCACTTCAGTACCTTTTAATTGATCTTGAATCACTTTTTCTCCAACGATGTATCGTACATTATTTAACATTAGCGATGGAGAACTAATGGTCACATCAATATGATTCTCTAATTCTGACGATGAAACTTCACCCTCATCCAACAACCCCGTAGACTCACCTATATAT
>NZ_JBFTMA010000780.1:0-1950 GCF_056396725.1 Bacillus sp. 05T31 | reverse complement strand
ACGTCGCACAAGCGCTGAACATCCCTAAAAAAGGAATACCATACTCACGAGCAACATAATTTGCTGTCACTGTTTGGTTTAATAAATCTCCCGCTAAAAAGAAATCAATTTGCGATTTTTTTATATTCCCTTTTTGCATCGCTTGTTGAATTGAGTCTGACATTAACCTTCGTTCAGCAAGTTCCCAGTTTTCCTCTCCGCAATGTAAGTCAGAATATGAAATATCAAAATCCTTTCCAAGAGGGCCTTCAGCTTCTTTCGGACCGACAGCAGTACCAGTTGCATTCACGAAGATATCATTTTGAAATACCCACGTTTGTTTTCCTGTCAATCTCATACCCACCCCTCCTTTAAGACATTAAAATTTGAAATGTATATCTTATTAACCCGATAATGTATGCACCGACGACTCCAAATACAATGACACTTCCTGCAAGCTTAAACATGTTAGTAGCGATTCCTAGAACAATCCCTTCACTCCTATGCTCTAGTGCGGCACTCGCCATAGAATTCGCAAATCCAGTAACTGGTACTGCTGATCCCGCTCCAGAAAACTGCCCGATTTTATCATATACACCACACCCTGTTAAAATCGCTGATAGTAAAACAAGAGTTGCAACTGTAGGGTTTCCTGCCTCTTGTTCACTAAAGTGAAAATAATGTATATAAAATTTCATCAATATTTCTCCGACTGTACAAATGAGYCCACCWACAAGAAATGCCTTCACACAATTTAGCAAATAGTTYGGCTTTGGATGGTACTCCTTCACTTTATTTATGTAATCRTCTTTCARTTTTCGCCTTGTCATATATATTGCCTCCTACTTTACGAAATAAATCCAGTGAAACAATGAGCCTATTACTTTTCCAAGTACAAGAGCAACGAGTAAAACAACAATTTTCCCCTCTACCCCGACTCGTTTCGCTAAAATAGGTAAAACATTTAATACTTCTGTTAATGCCGCAGCAAGCATTCCAATGAATGTGCCACAAAATAACCCTAATATTACAAGCCAATATTGCGATGTTTGAAATGTAATGTTTTTCAAACTACACCAAGCCCCAGTTAAAGTACCCGCAATGACAGCCCACTCAAAATATTGAATATGCTTTCCACTTCTCGTTAATTGAGCTAAGCGCGGGATAATACCGAGAACAGCTAAAAAGGCAACATATCCGCTACCTACTGCAATCCCGCCAGCTAAACCAATTAATATAACAAACCCACATTCAATCATCGGCAAGTTGTTTCGTGTTATCCTTGTTTTCATTAACAATTACATATTGATCAAGCGACTGCTGATATTGAAACATCTCAACTTCTAACGGACTAGGCTCTTCATTAATTCGCTTTTGAAATACATGATTAAAAAATAAAACCATACCTAATCCAAGACCTACTGAATATGGAACTTGAAATAATAGTGGTTGCTCCTTAAACTCTCCAGTAATCATGTAATATAACCGTTGATGTACTTGTTGCATACTTACATCCTCATGGAAATAAATTATTGCAAGGGCCGCTCCAATGAAAAGTAACAACCATACAAGTCCAAAGAAAATTGGGGGTACTTTCTTTTTTTCATATATAATTTCAACAAGAGTTTGTCCAGAACCCAGTAAATTAATTTGTACATGAGATGCTTTTTGTTGAATAATCTCAATCACTTTCATGACATCAATTACAACATGTGTTTTATCATGCGCTGTTATTTTGTAGACTATTTCATTTTGTAACAACTCAACTACAAAAGAATCTCCGGCAAGTTGTGCAACATCGCTCAGCTTTACTTCATACGTAGGAGACACTTTTAAGCGATTGCGCATTTTAATATAAATTGTTCCTTCCAATTTCCATTCACCCCTTCACTCTTCCTCGTAGTTGTAGTATGGTTATTGAATTTTTTTCTAATACAATTTTTTCATAAAAAAACATCTGTACCGCTTCGG
>NZ_JBFTMA010000779.1:0-1954 GCF_056396725.1 Bacillus sp. 05T31 | reverse complement strand
CATTAAATCGCCCCTTCTCTAAATAAACATAAAAAATTGATAACTAAGCATGAGCAGGGTTCAGAAAAACCCTGCTCATAATGTCTCATTTTTTATATTAAACGGTACAAGCCACGCACTCTTCCACGCTTAATTTACGTGTTCTCGTATAATAAAGACTCTTCAAGCCTTTTTTATGTGCATAAATGTAGTAACGTGCTAACTCACGTGTTGAAATATCACTATTAACATAAAGAATTGTACTAATTCCTTGGTCAATATGTTCTTGAACTTCTGCGATTAAATCAATTAATTTAAACTGATTCATATCATAAGAAGATTTATAGTACCAGAACGTATCTTTTGATAAATACGGCATTGGATAATATGTTGTCGCATTCGCATATGTTCTTGATTCAATTTGATTTACGATCGGCATTACGCTTGAAGTTGCATTTTGAACGTAACTGATCGATTGTGTCGGAGCGATTGCAAGACGATATGAGTTGTATAAACCATTCTTCTGTACTTGCTCTTTTAAACTTGTCCAATCTTCTTTTGTTGGAATATGAATTCCTTCAAATAATTGCTGAACTTTTTCAGTTACTGGGCTGTAATCTGTCGTTTCATACTTTGCAAAGTATGTGCCGTTTGCATAATCAGACTTATCGAAGTCTTTAAATGTCTCGCCTTTTTCTTTAGCGATTTCCATACTTTTCTCAATCGAGTAGTAATTTAACATCATAAAGAATGTACGAGCGAATTCTTTCGCTTCTGCACTTTCATAAGCGATTTTATTTTTTGCTAAATATCCGTGTAAGTTCATTGCTCCAAGTCCAACTGAATGAAGCTCATCATTTGCTTTTTTCACAGTTGGGGCATTCGGAATGATCGTCATATCAGAAACAGCTGTTAAAGCTTCCATTCCCGCATGAACTGCTTCACGAATTTCTTTATTTTCCATTACGTTTACGATATTTAACGATCCTAAGTTACAGTTAATATCACGACGGATAATGTCTTCTGTACCGTAATCATTTATTTCAGAAGTTTCTTGTAGCTGGAAGATTTCTGTACATAAGTTCGACATCTTCACAGTTCCAATATCCTTCAGTGGATGCTGGTTATTTGCATTTGATTTAAACATTAAGTATGGGTAACCAGACTCAAGCTGAATCATAGCAATTTTAATCAGCATATCACGCGCACTAATATCTAATGGCTTCTTCTTCACTTTCGGATTGCCCATTAATTCATCGTACATTTCGTCGATATCTATATCATCTAAATGTTTTCCGTACTCTTTAAATACTGTATAAGGCGCGAAAACATGGAAAGGTTCGTTTTTCTCAGCAAGTTCAAAGAACTTACTTGGAACGATAATTCCGATTGATAGAGACTGAATACGGCTCTTCTCATCGGCATTGATTTTTTTAGTATCAAGGAATTCAATAATATCCCAATGGAAAATGTTTAAGTATACTGCACCTGCACCTTTTCGTTGCATATTGTTACTCCATATCGTCAAAACGTATGGGGGATAGTCATTTCTGCTATCCTCTCTATATCGCTATAGAGTTCAGACCATATCTTCTTCTCGCCAAATTCTTCATTTAACCATTTATCATATGTTTGATGCACATGAATATGGCATAAACTATAATAACTGTATACACCCTTTGAATTTGGTTGTTTTGAGAAGCCAGGTTCGAGCTACTTAGTCACCTACATAGCCACTTGGTCGTTGAACCTTCTCCTTATCTAATAAATTTAGGAGCTCGGCTGCTGATTTCCTGCAATCTTGGATTTTCAGGGTTCGCTACGTAATTTCTTCGTAGTATCCTACCTTGATATACTCAGGCGTTCCAGCAATTGACCYGGTTTTATAGTTGAGCCATAAAGTTAACCCAACTGATTCGCATAYGAAAACGAATCTTCAAGYAATTTCATAACAGGTACTACACCACTTGCGGCG
>NZ_JBFTMA010000778.1:0-1960 GCF_056396725.1 Bacillus sp. 05T31 | reverse complement strand
GAAGAGATGATCGACAGATTTGGTGATTATCCACAAGAAGTTGGTTATTTATTACAAATTGCAAACATTAAAGTGTTGGCAATGAAAGAAAAAATTGAGTTAATTAAGCAAAATAAATTTGAAGTAACATTCCTGTTTTCTGAACAAGCGAGCCAAAATATAGATGGTGGAAAATTATTCATGCTAGGAAGTAGTTTTGGCCGTATGATCGGTCTTGGTATGGAGGGGTCACAATTGAAAATTGTGATGAAAACGAATGGATTAGAGACGTCGAAATGGTTAACAATTGCTGAAAATTTATTAAAAGGCTTGCCAGATGTAAAAAAAGAAGTAATAAATGCCTAATATAAGATAAAAAATACAATTCGACGTGCATAGAAGAACTAATGTGTAAAATACTATGTTTAATAGTTGGTGATTTTTACATGAACAGGTAAATTCACCACTTTGATCATCAGTAGAAAGTGAGGCAGCATTAGAATGAAAGCAACTGGAATCGTACGTCGAATTGATGATTTAGGCAGGGTAGTAATTCCGAAGGAAATTCGTAGAACTTTACGTATACGTGAGGGAGATCCACTAGAAATATTTGTTGATCGCGATGGAGAAGTGATTTTGAAAAAATATTCTCCAATTAGTGAACTAGGTAATTTTGCAAAGGAATATACGGAAGCTTTATACGATAGCTTAGGACATAATGTGCTTGTATGCGATCGTGATTCTATTATCGCAGTAGCAGGCGCATCTAAAAAAGAATACTTAAATAAAAGTGTTGGCGATTTAATTGAGAAGACAATGGAAGAGCGTAAGTCTGTAATTATGACAGATGAAAGCGAAATTTCAATTATTGATGGAGTAACAGAAAAAGTGAGCTCTTATACAATTGGCTCAATTATTGCAAATGGAGATCCAATCGGAGCTGTCGTTATCTTCTCTAAAGAGGCTATTATAAGTGAAGTAGAGCATAAATCAGTAAATACAGCTGCAAGCTTTTTAGCGAAACAAATGGAGCAGTAGCGAAGTGTAATTTCTATAAGTAGCAATCTTTCCTAATTATGATATTTCTATTTGAGAAATTAACTATTTGGAGATATAAGTATATTGAACGAAGGTAGCGCTTTGCTACCTTTTTTCATTGAATATTTTTGCTGTTGAAAGAAGCCAGTGAATGTAAGGAATATGAAGGAGAGCCAGTTTTTCTTTGTGATATAATACGAGGGGTGAGAATAGAAAAAGGAGTTTTCTTGTATGGAAGCGAAGAAGTACCAAGCCTTTTGGCGTGGGGCTATTATATTAACAATCGCAAGTTTTGTTACGAAGGTATTAAGCGCTTTTTACCGTATTCCATATCAAAATATAGCGGGTGATGTTGGTTTTTATATTTACCAACAAATTTATCCGTTTTATGGATTTTGTTTGATTTTAGCTACTTATGGGTTTCCCATTATTATTTCAAAAATGGTCGCAGAAAGATTAGAACGAGGAAAACAAAAAGAAGCAGAAGAAATTATTTGTGTATCTTTTTGGTTTTTATTAGGAATTGGATTTATAGGGTTTTTCACATTATTCTTTGGGGCCGAAACAATTGCATCGGCTATGGGCGATATACATTTAGATAAATTATTACGTGTTATTTCGTTTTCATTCCTACTAATGCCATTTTTATCTGTAGCGAGAGGATATTTTCAAGGTTTCAATAATATGATGCCGACGGCTGTTTCGCAAGTAATTGAACAAACGATTCGTGTTTCTATTATTGTATTTTTATCACTATTCCTTATTGCTCATGGATTTGATTTATATACAGTTGGTGCGGGTGCCATGCTAGGTTCAATTGCAGGCGGGCTTATTGGGATTATCGTACTTTTACTTTATATGCGTCATGATTTCCATGCTATTTTCTTCAAAGGATGGAAGGGAATTAGAAATAAAAAAGGGATTGTTCGAATCCTTTTTTGGC
>NZ_JBFTMA010000777.1:0-1966 GCF_056396725.1 Bacillus sp. 05T31 | reverse complement strand
ATTAAACAGGTACCACTCTAATGTAAAAACGGCAGTAACAACAATACATAAATCACAAATTAAATACGCCTTTTCCCACTTGTTACATTCCATAATGATTTTATAAAAGAATGCAAAGAGAAAGAAGAATAAGAAAAACAACAAAAACACATCAGAGATATTAAAATTTTGTATCGGCAATTCTACATTAAGTACTTGAAAAGCGGATATAAAATTCCCGATCAAGAAACACCCTATTGCAATAGTAATGCAAACCCAGAATACTCCTAACTTAATTTTTCTGGATAATATAGAATACAGTAATGAGATAAATACAGTAGTTTCAACAACTAAGGATGATAGTCGGATATTAAAATCTGATACGAAATATTGATTCGGAAAAACAAATAAAAATATATAGCAAAAGCTTATATAGAATATTAGAGCTATTGTTAATAAGATAAATTGCAAATGTGAATGTTTAAGCAATATATTCACCTTCTTAAGTCTTTCATCATTTTTTTAAAATTTGTTTCTAATTATTATTCATATTATGACCATTTCAAAAGATTTCTTTCAAAATAAAGCACCCTTATATTACACCTGCAAATATTTAAAAATTCCATAACAGGAATTACAAAAAATATCTGCAGCTATGTCCTTAACAATATCAATTATTGTTATACGATCTATTTATGTAACAAGTAGATTTAATAGCTAATGAGTTCAAAGAATGTTTTCTTTGAACTCATTGTATACTGCCCATCTGAATCATATAACTTAACTATTTTTAAATTAAAATTTCACGTAAAAATAATGAATGTAGGTGTATGCCCCTATCTATTTATCTTTTTTTCTTCATAACTTCTATAGTATTCATTAAGTACGCTAACTTAAACACCGACTTATTTATAATCCTTAATAAGTCGGCGCCAGTATACACTATAAAACTAAAACACATTTCAAATAACAAAACTATACTTTAGCAATTTATAAATTGCATATTCCTAGAATTACTAAATTTCCTTGTACTTATTACAACCTATATTCGGATACATTATTTCCTTTCCATTCATAATAATCTAAAATCCCTTCATAAATGGCTTCTGCTGCAATCTGTCTACCGTTTGCCGTAGATAGTTTACTGTAATCGATACCATTATCTATAAAAGCCAGTTCCGTTAACACAGCTGGCATGCCGTTTTCTCTTATAACATGAAGATCTCCATGTTTAACGCCTCTATCACGTGTTTGAAGGGCCTCTACTAAACGTGCTTGGATTTTTTCCGCTAACACATGACTTTCTTCCACATGAGGATTTGTTTTTTCGGATTCAGAAGATTTATAATAGTATGTTTCTGTCCCTTTTGCATTACCATTATAAGCATTTGCATGAATGCTTATAAAGATATCCCCCTCATTTTGCTTAGCAAATTTAACACGTTCTTGTAAAGAGCTTTTTTGATCATGTCCAGGTCTAGTATCAGATTCACGAGTTAATAAAACTGTAAATGGTGTATGTTTTTCAAGCAATTGTTGTAGGCGTAAGGAAGTGTCTAATACGATTTTACTTTCAGGCAATCCTTTTGTGGACTTTCCGGGATCTGCACCACCATGTCCAGGATCAATAATGATTGTTTTACTTTCTAAAGGGTTTTTCGGACTGTATTGAAGGGTATCTGTTTTGGCAGTAAGTTGTGCGGCTTCTGCACGTGTTATGAATTTATTTGGTTGCCAACCATTATCAGTACCAACAGAAATCTTTAAATCAATTAAAATATTGGCAAATTTTTCACCCCAATGTCCTTTTAAATCATCAAATTTACTTTGCCCATTACTATTTGTTCTATCTTGTAGCTTATATGCATTTACTAACATTGTTGCCATTGCAGCACGAGTAACTTTTCCAGAAGGATTAAATATTCCATTTCCTTCACCTTTAATTATTCCTGCTTTTACAGCAGCAGCAATATACGGCGTTCCCCAG
>NZ_JBFTMA010000776.1:0-1968 GCF_056396725.1 Bacillus sp. 05T31 | reverse complement strand
GTTAGAAAGGAGTCCTATAGAATGAGTTGTTTGGAGGGAAATGACTTTAGTGAACAAAATATGGTAAGTGTACCTAATCCCTACGTATATTAGACATTACAATCGGTAATGGGTAAACATGTGGTTATTGAAGCTGTAAGAGGTAATGTAAGAGGAAAGTTAAAGAATGTGAACCGGATCATTTGCTCATTGAAGATAAGGTGCCGCATATTGTACGTATTCAACAAATTGTATGGATTATGCCAAAACAATGATCAAATTACATCTAGTTTGATTTATAACCGATTGGCGTCATAGACGCCCAAATAAAAATACAGGATTTTATCTCTGTGTTTCTTCAAATTTTCGTTTTTGAATATATGCTTGAGCATGAATGATTTCTTCCTGAAGTGCTTCTAATTCTTCCGTAGATCCTGATTCAATCCTCATATAAGTAGTAACTAAACTAATCATCATATCCATCTTCTCTACTATATTTTGAATGACCTGTTCAGATTGCTCTTTTTTAGGGTGTTGTATTGCTATTAATACATTTTCCATATAATTGTTCTTTCTTTGCTGGATATCATAAATAAACTGTTTTGTGTTTGAGTTCATTTGTTGTTCCTCCTTTTGGATATATTTTCATTCTATCATATTTGAATAGAAAATATTGGATTCCCCTAAATTCACACCTGTCTCGTATATCTCCACAAATATACAAACTAATTCCTTAACGTACAGGGAATAAATTGAAATACGTCAATTTAATGTCTAAATGTACAGTTTTCTTTTTTGGGTATGGTGCCCCCTAATAGCTTCAGTTGAATTTTGTATGCTTTTGTTACAAGAGATTAAGAAAGAATAGATGAGATATTGAAACGGAGTTACGGAAGGGCAAGATAATGTACTAGAACAATTAATAAACCGTCTTTCCGTAGTATGCCCTGAAAAAGAACGTGAAATATTAGCGGTGGATTTAAATGATATATATGAGAGTAGTGAAAGATTCGAAAAATTGCTTGAAAATATTATGAAATCTCAGCARAATAAAGACGACTTAATAGATATATTAATTGAAGTAGAGATAGAACTAGATCACATCAATTGGCATTATAAAAGTCTGAAGAAAAAGCTGAAAGTATTAATGAAAGAATAAAAGAAGTAGGCTGCTCAAGCAGCCTACTTCTTTATGTTGTCAATTTTGGTCGGTAAATCGATATATTCGAAAAAACGCCGATATAATCTCATTTACCATCATGCATACTGTTCAAAAAGTTTGCACCCTCGTTTTTTATTTCTCTTTCCCAAAAAGATGAGAAAATGTATCTTTCAAGTCACTATCGTTTATTTTAATATCCGCCTTTTTTAATTCATCTTGTAATAATTTTTGACCGAAGGAAGGGTCGGCAAGACGTTCTTCTTCTAAGTCTTTACGTATAGAGTCTTTCACTTTATCGTAAGGTTGTAAATCTTTTTTATCAGTTAGTTTAATAATGTGATAGCCGTTTGGTGATTTTACGGGATTGCTAATTTGGCCGGGCTTTAATTTGTAGGCAGCTTTTTCAAATTCAGGTGTCATTTTTCCTGCCCCGAAGTATCCGAGGTCTCCGCCATTATCTTTTGATGCTAAATCTTGAGATTCTTGTTTTGCTAATTCTTCAAATGAAGTGCCGGTATCTAATTTCTTCTTTATCTCTTTCGCTTCATTTTCGTTACTTACTAAAATGTGACTAGCTTTAATTTCTGGTTTATAGYGGTCTTTCACATCTTTTTCTGTAACGCTTTGTTTAATCGCTTCATTCAATGCAAGTTTGAATTTAATTTGATTTTTGAAATCTTCTTCATCTTTTAAACGATTATTTTCTAGTGTTGCTTTGAATTGTTCTCCATATTGATCTTTTGCTTTTTCTACTTCTTTATCTACTGCATCATCAGATACTTTATATTTTTTAGTAATAACATCTTGTGCTACCATTTCGTATAGCG
>NZ_JBFTMA010000775.1:0-1973 GCF_056396725.1 Bacillus sp. 05T31 | reverse complement strand
GTGTAGTTTTCGGAAAGTTCGAAAATTATTGAATAAAATAGAAAAATTTAGTAATCTTATTTGTACAGCACATACATAATAGTTTTGTAATCATACATTGGAGGGGTTTGTTGTGGATCTTACGTTTAAAGTAGAGGAAACATGTTTTAATTACCGAGTCGGAGCAATTTGYAAACASGATAATAAAATACTCATCCTKCAAGATGAAGGTGAARAGTATTGGTACGTACCAGGCGGAMGAGTGAAAATGYTAGAAAATAGTGAAGATGCRTTAAAACGAGAGCTTACAGAAGAAGTGGGTGTTCCTATTAAAGTGAAGAGATTAATATGGTCAGTAGAAAATTTCTTCACCCTTTCTGAGCGAAAGTTCCATGAGATTAGTTTTTATTATGAAGTAGAGCTGCATGAATTACCTGCAAATGGGGCGGATCAATATATTCTTGAAGAAGCAGGTAGAAAATATATATTTAAGTGGGTGCCGGTAGAAGAGTTAGATGCGTATAACTTACAGCCAGCGTTTATAAAAGATAAAGTAAAGGATGTATCAGTTCATACAGAACATATCGTTTTACAAAAGTAAGCGTGYTTGGAGGGGAAAACGGTGAAGGGGACTAAAAARGARATACATATAGAYGAWAAAGTCATTCGTTACACACATATCGAAAAAGGTTCTAATACRRTTTGYTTTATGTTYTCAGGTTCMGGYTACAATTATGATAAACCATTATTCTATTATGCAACAATGCTTATGCTTGAAAATAAAATAGATGTAGTACATATTCATTATTCCTATGATGGACAGTTAATGGAAAAACCAATGGAAGAAGTAACGAAAGTAATGATGGATGATATTAATCCTATTATTAATGAAGTGCTAAGAAATGGACAATACAACGATTCGATGTTTTTAGGAAAATCACTCGGAACAATCCCGATTGCAAATGATTTAATGAAGAAAGAGGAATTTGCACAATCAAAAATGATACTACTTACACCTTTACTGACGTTTGATTTGATTTTTGAGTCCATCTTACATAGTCATCACGACGGGCTTTTAGTAATTGGAGACAAAGATCATCAATACAATGCAAGTCAAATGGAGCGATTAGAGCAATCCAATTTAAAGATTGAGATTGTTAAAAATGCAAACCATTCTTTAAATGTTGGGGAATTTGAAACGGAGAATTCRATYGAAGCKATAGCRAAARTAATAGAAAAACTTAAAGAAGTTGTTAGGAMAAACTAAYYTATCAAYACATGCAAAAAGAGGTGCRAATKGCACCTCTCTTTTGTTTAGTAAGCCTTCAACACATGAAGCAAATAATCTTTCCGATTCAGCGGATTAAAGTCAACACGTTTTCGAGTAGGGAAKGGAGCCGTAAGCTTTGTAAAACCAGTTGGCTTTGTTGTGAAGATACCTTCTCCTTCAGTAAATGAATGGAGCATTTGTTTAAAATTCTCTGTTTTCACAACAGGTAATGATCCAGTTAACTGGTAAGAATCATTATTTAATATAGGTTCTGCGAAAGTTGCTGGTATGGCAGCTAGCTTATACATTGCGGTACTAATTGCGTGCTCTGGTACAGTTAATTCAAATTCGTTTAATGGTTCATATACACATGTTTCAGCTTGCTTTAAAGCATCCATTAAAACGAGCGGTGTTAAGTTTCTAAAGTCACTCGCTGTTGTAACAGGGCTAGCATAACCAGAATGTGTTAATGTGACGATAATATCAGTAACTTCCCATCCGTATAAACCTTGTTTTAACGATTGAAATACAGTATCTTCAATCGCTTTATGAAATGCTAAAGGTAGTGATCCAAGTTCAACGCCTAAGTTATACGTTATGCCAGAGTTAAGTTCACTCCGTTCAACTTTGAAGCCGATTGTTGCGTAAAAAGGATTTTCTTTTTCACCCATTACTTCAACGCTATTCCCTAAGCCAATTGGTTTTTCAATACAGACAACTCGCG
>NZ_JBFTMA010000774.1:0-1977 GCF_056396725.1 Bacillus sp. 05T31 | reverse complement strand
ACATTATGTTATATCATTATGGGTTGGCTCATCATCGTTGCCATTAAACCCCTTTATGAAAATTTAACCGGTCACGGCTTCTCACTACTATTAATAGGCGGCATTTTGTATTCTGTCGGAGCTATATTCTTCCTTTGGGAAAAGCTTCCGTTCAATCATGCCATTTGGCATCTCTTCGTACTAGGCGGTAGTACAATGATGTTTTTCTGCGTACTGTTTTATGTCTTACCCGCAGCATAAAAAAAGTTTCAGCTTGTTTAAGCTGAAACTTTTTTATTACTTATGTAATTGAGATGCAATAATATCTTTTGTATGCTGGGTTAACTCTTTAGCATCCATACTTGCATATTCTTCAGGTGTAATTGGCTTAGAAATTGTTAATGTTGCATGAGCTGGTTTCATACGATTTCCATTAGCCTCAAACATCTTATATGTACCATCTAAAGTTACTGGTAATATAGATACGCCAGATTTTACAGCAAGGTGAAAACTCCCTGCTTTAAACTCACCGATTTCGCCACCCTTACTTCTCGTTCCCTCTGGAAAAATCACGATAGAATGCCCGCTCTTTAACAGTTCAATTCCATCTTTAATTGCCTTAAGAGATTGACGACGATCGCTGCGGTCCATAAACACACAATTCATTAGTTCCATCCATGTTGGCACAACCGGAAACTTTTTAATTTCCGCTTTTGAAACGAATCCAATTGGCTTATTTAAGTAACCTAGTAACACAGGAATATCCATATTACTTTGATGATTACTTACAACTAGCACTGGCTTGTCTTTCGGAACATTTTCAAGTCCCTTTACTTCTACAGTCGATCCAGTTACACGCACCATTTTCTTACCAAACCAGTTTGTTGTTTTATACACAACACTATCTTTTTCTTGCGGTGACATCGCATTTGCTTTTCTTTTTATACGCCACAACCTTGGTGTAATCGCAATTACGATTAAAATTAAATAAAAGATTTTAAAAAACGTTTGAATCATACAGAACCCCCACCTATTATCATTCCGACCTTCATTATACTAGACAAACGAAGGAAAAAGAAGAAAAAATGTCCAAACAACAAGTGTTTGGACATTTTGAAGTTTTCTATATTAGAAACGTTTTGCTAATTCGCGTGCACTTGCAATTGCTGCTTCTTTAATGTCTTGTGCTTTTTCAGGATTTGCATTCATTCCTTCAACTGCAATATATTCAGTGTCTGATACACCCATGAATCCTAATACTGCATTTAAATGATTGCGACCGAAGTCCACAGCTGCATATGCTCCTTCAGAATAAACGCCGCCTGTAGCTTGAATATGAAGTGCTTTTTTGCCTTCTAATAAGCCAACTGGACCATTTTCAGTATATTTGAATGTTTTACCTGCGATTGCTAAGTTATCTAAGTATGCTTTCACTACTGGTGGATAGCTAAAGTTCCACATTGGAGTTACGAATACATATCGATCTGCATGCATAAATGTTTCTAAGTTTGTGTTCATTGCTGCAACTTTTTGTTGTTGAACTTCAGTTAAAGTTTCGAATCCTTCGCCTGCTGCAAATTTACCCCAAGCTGCAAATACATCTGCATCGATTGCTGGTACTGTAGTATTGAACAAATCAATTGTTACTACTTCGTCTTGTGGATGCTCGTTTTTATAAGCTTCGATGAACGCTTCACCTACTGCTACTCCGAAAGAACCTTCTGCTGAATTTGGATTTGCTGTAATAAATAGTACTTTTGTCATTGTATTATCTCCCTTTTTTCAATTTATCTTTAATTTGAGATTTATTATTTTATAGTAAATAACTTACCTTATGTAAGTATAATACAAAAAGTTATATGTAATGTCAATAAAAAATAGCTACTTTTTTTTCGTAAGTTAATAAGTTATATCGCTTCATCTTACTTTCGTATATAAATATTAAGATTTTATCAACATAAAAAACTACCTCCATATTATATGGAGGTAGCCTTCATC
>NZ_JBFTMA010000773.1:0-1979 GCF_056396725.1 Bacillus sp. 05T31 | reverse complement strand
TAACTAAACCTTCTTCGTACTTTCGAATAATGCGTCCTTTTGGATTCATACAGTAAGTAGTAGCCGTGAAATGTTCATGCTGATAAGAAAGTTTCGTCTCAAATGTATCTTTTAATATAGAACGTAATTGATGTTCTTTCATCTCTACCCTAATACCTAAATCTATACGGGTTTGCTCCTGTGCAATTTCAAGGGAAGAGCACATTTCTTTTAACCAATCAGCCCCGGAACGTCCTGTTGCAAATACGAGTTGCTTAGATTGAACTATCCCTTGATTTGTAGCTATTCTAAAATGATCTTTCTGCCTTATGATATGCTCTACATCTATATGAAATCGGATATTTATTTTCGTAAGTAAAAATTCGTAGAGCTGCTGAAAAATGTTACTTGAAAGTGTAGTGCCAAGATGCCTTACTTCTGTTGTGAGCATTTGTAAACCACACGCTTCAGCTCTCTTAGTGAGATTTAGATTTTCTGTAGAATATTTTGAAACCGAACTTCCGCCAAACTGACATAGAATTTCATCTACTTCAGCCATGAGTTGTATAAAAGCTTTTTTACCTACTTTTTGCTCAAGTTCGCCACCAAATCCATTTGTATAATTAAATTTCCCTTCAGATTTTCCTAAACCACCAAATCCGAAATATTTATCACATGTAGTACAATTACACAATTTTCCTTGGTCTAAAGGACAATGGCGATCTTTTAGCGCTTTACCTTTATCAAGAATTAAAATCTTTTTGTTACTTTGGGCTAATGAATAAGCCATAAAGATGCTACTTACTCCAGCTCCGATAATTGTAACATCATACATATTCTTTCACCTGCTAACGAATAGTTTGTTTTTTATTTTCTTAGTGTATAACACTTTTATGAAGTTAAGAAATAGCTTTTATTAATAAAGAGGGAGTTTTTGAACTTGATGCTTTTTTAATTTCTCCGAGTGGTGGAGTAAATACAAATGTTTTTATTTGAAAGAAGAAATAGATTTAAATGATCACTATGTCATATGATTAATAAAATCTTACATATAAAAAAAACAGACCTTTTAAGTAAAGAGGTCTGCTAATCATTGGAAATAGTTGTTAAGTGCATAAATTTGAAGAGAATTATAGTTTTATTTAGCGAAGACGTGGTTACCGATTACCGCTACTGTTTGACGTGTCGTAATCCATTTGTTTGTTGAAGTTTTTGGATTATAAAAATAAAGCCAATCAGAATGTATTCCATTTGTAGAGATAGCCTCTTCTACTGCCATTTTTGCTTCTGCGCTTGCAGGCTGATTAATTCTACCATCGGTAACAGGAGTAAATGCATATCCGCGTTTAATAGGTTCATAAATAACACCTGTTATTGTATTTGGAAAWCCWTTTGCATTTACACGATTCAAGATAACTTTCGCCACCGCTACTTTTCCTTTATATGATTCGCCACCTGCCTCAGCAGTAACTAAGCGTGCCATTAAGTCTTTTTCTTTTTCTGAAATACTTGAATTGATTTTTAAATGTTGTCCTGTATAAAGCATGTTTCCGACTGTATTGTTAATTTGTTTTATAGATTGAACGGTAACGTTGTAACGCTTTGCTATAATTTCTAATGAATCTCCCGGCTGTACTTGATAAATAATTTGTCCAGAGATGTTCTTAGGTTTGTCGTTTTGATGAACAGTGACCTCATTTGATTTCATGGATCCTGGAATATGTAACTGTTCACCAATAAAAGTTTGATCWTTTSCTTTATTATTTGCTTGTTTAAKWGATTGTATKGAMACYYCATATTGTTTACTGATACCCCAAAGTGTATCATTCTTTTTTACTGTATGAATGGTGGAAGCCTCAGCTACACCTTGATTACATACGAATGTAATTGCTGCCGCAGATAAAGGAATTATATGTTTTATTTTTAATAATTTCATTGTAAATCCTCCCAATAAAAAATTAAGTTTTAACTGTTGAGTAATGTAGTTCAGAGTATATAAG
>NZ_JBFTMA010000772.1:0-2398 GCF_056396725.1 Bacillus sp. 05T31 | reverse complement strand
GTACAGTAACTGCAAATATACATTGTTACAATATCCCTTCAAATTTACAATCAGCATATAGTATTTTAACTTATAACTTATTAAGGGGTGCTGAATATGACAAAGTTACAAGATCAACTCTTTACAAGATTAAACCTTGAAAAACGTACTGAAATAAAATTTGAAGAATTAAGTACAATACTCTTTGCATTTGCCCACACAATCCCGTTTGAGAATTTAAATGTAATAGCAAGTAATGCGAATACAATTTCTATGAAAAACTTACAAGAGAAAATTTTAACTAGTTCTCGAGGTGGGCTTTGTTATGAATTAAATACTCTTTTTTACTATTTTTTAAAAGATAGTGGTTATGATGTACAACTCGCACTAGGTACCGTATATAAAAATGATATAAACGATTGGGCACTTGAAGATGGGGATAGAAGATGAGAAATCTATTTTCAATAAAGGACCCATTGCAGTAAAATTGACGAACTTTGGCCATATCTCATTAACGAATACTAGTTTAACTGAAATTATTTATGGAGAAAAAACGAAGCGTGAAATTACAGAAAATCAATATAAAGAGCTTTTATATACTTTATTTGCTATTGAGTTGTGAATATAAAAATAGCCGGTTCTTATTCAGAATCGGCTATTTTTATTATTTTTGGTTTAAATGGTTTTCGTCTAATATGTTTCGGAAACTGCGGTATAGTTAACGTTTTTAACGTTTCCTCAGCTTCTTCATATGTATGAAAAACTGGCTCTTTTCCATTATCTCCTTGCAAAACTAGCCCTTCATCTCGGATTACATATGGCATAAAACCACTCCTTATAGTAAAAAATTATGGTCTATTGAAACAGAATGATACGATTTCAAGTTTAATTTTCTTAATAGATATAATACACTAGAACAGTATAAAGAAGTATATAAAATGAATATTGGATGCAAAGGAAGATTATAATGTCAGTTATTGATAAATTGAAACTAAATAAGTATACAAATATGGTCGTAATTAACGAACCAAGTGATTATGACATTTTCACAGGTAAAGAAACCTCATTTTCAAAAGAACATGATGCTATTTTTATTTTTGTTGAAACACTTGATGAAATGGTGAAACAAACGAATTTTATTATTAGTAATGAAGAATTACTAATTGAAAAAGGTTACGTGTTTTTCGCATATCCGAAAAAAGGTAATGCTCGTTACAGTACGTTTATTCACCGTGATGAGATGTTTCCGGCATTAAACGTTGGAGATGATGGATATGTTGGGGAAAGCGAAATTAAATTTGCGCGAATGGTAAGTATGGATGATGTCTTTACAGTTGTAGGTTTAAAACGTGAAAAGAAAAAAGMGAAGAAAACRCCTGCWRYGAGTCAATGYGTTGCYGATTATGCAGAYCGWATTMAAGATGTTGAAGCAYTATTGGCTAATCATCCARMTGAACTTAAGTTTTATCAAAGTTTAACTCCTGGTTATCAAAAAGATTGGGCACGTAATTTATTTTCTGTGAAACAAGAAAAAACACGCGATAAACGTCTTGAGAAAATGATTGAAATCCTTTCACAAGGCTATAAAACAATTGAATTATTCCGTAAGAAGAAAAAATAATGATTAGGAACGTCACAATGATGCAACAATTAATTACGTTGAGCACATTGAAAAAAGGATTCCTTTCAGTATACTAAAGTATGTTCTTATATTTAAATAATTAGCAAAAGAGAAAAGGTGTTTGAAATGAAATCGTATATTGTAGTTGGATCTGGAATTTTAGGGGCATCTACTGCCTATCATCTTGCTAAGGCTGGTGCGAAGGTTACTATTGTAGATCGTCAAGATTTAGGTCAAGCAACTGATGCAGCAGCAGGTATTGTCTGTCCGTGGCTGTCGCAACGTCGTAATAAAGCGTGGTATAAAATCGTTAAGGGCGGTGCACGTTACTATTCTTCGTTAATCCAACAATTAGAAGAAGACGGTGAAACGGATACAGGTTACAACCGTGTAGGTGCAATTAGTTTACATACTGACGAGAAAAAACTAGATCAAATGGAAGAACGAGCTTATAAACGACGTGAAGATGCACCAGAGATCGGTGAAATCACTCGCTTATCAGCTGAAGAAACGAAAAAATTATTCCCAGCATTATCAGAAGAATACAGTTCTGTTCATATTAGTGGCGCTGCACGAGTAAATGGAAGATCATTACGTAACGCATTAATAAGTGCTGCGAAAAAACATGGTGCTACTTTTATAAAAGGAGATGCTGTATTAGTTCGTGAAGGTAATCGTATTACTGGAGTTACAGTAAACGATGAAATAATTTTAGCAGAAAAGGTAATTGTAACTGCAGGCGCATGGGCGAATGAAATCTTGAATCCGTTAGGAATTAATTTCTTAGTTACATTCCAA
>NZ_JBFTMA010000771.1:0-1988 GCF_056396725.1 Bacillus sp. 05T31 | reverse complement strand
GTATGACCCGGTCCATTTTGGTACATTTCTATCTGGAGATCAGCGTATTCGAAGTTCAGAAATGAGATATTTACTGCATACTGTATACGGTGCTTTAGCYGTTGATCAAGAAGTGGCAGCATTTGCTTATGTATGTCATGTAAATAAAAAACCATTTCTATGTTTAAAAGCTGCCTCAGATCAAGCGAATGACAAAACGAAAGAAGAACAAAAGGTTTTTAAAATGTTAGCATGTGAACGAGCATGTGAGCATTTAATTACTTTTTTACGTGTTTATGAGATTACTGTAGTTAACAATAGATAACAAGAGGGGGAATATCCCACTCATTTCAAATTAAGAGGTGAATTATAATTGCATACGTATTATGGAGAACTTTGTACAAAGATATATGAAAGTGATAAATCAATTGCGAGTGGAAAAGAATTGGATTTTTATCTTTCTTTTGCAAAAGATAAAAATATACATGTGTTAGAACCAATGTGCGGAAATGGTAGAATGTTAATTCCCTTTATGCAAAATGGTGTGAATATAGAAGGGTTCGATATTTCGAAAGATATGCTTAAAGTTTGTAAAGATAAAGCAGAAAAATTAAACTTAAAACCGGTTGTATCACAAGGAAGAATAGAAGAATATCATAGTGATAAAAAATAYGATCTTATTATGATYCCTATMGGTTCATTTTCACTTTTACCAAATAATTTAGTAGRCAATAGTCTTMAAAATATGAAAAAYAACTTAAAGGAAAATGGAAAATTACTTCTTACAGTTGTACAAGGTGGAAGTGAAATAGAACAAATTCTAGATTGGATAGAGACAAATAGAAAAGAAATTAACAATGAATTAATTGTTGAATATAGAAAAGTTTCATATGATAAGGCGCAAAAACTTCTAAAAATTATACTGAAATATGAAATCATTCATGATGAGAAAATAAAAGAAACTGAGATTATGGATTTTCCTATAAGACTATATAATTTAAAAGAATTTGAAAATATACTTATTACTAATGGGTTTAGTCAAATTGTTGTTCATGAAATAAAAGATGGATATGGTGAAGGTAATTCATTTCATGTATTTGAATGCAGTTTATAACAAGTCAAGGCGGGGGATTATACTTATATGATTCAATACAAAAGATGTAGTGAAGTAAGTATAGATTTAGTGTATAAAGCTTTTAAGGATGGATTTTCAGATTACATCATTAAAATGGAAGTTTCAAAAGAAGATTTTATTAAAAGATTTTTTGGACCAGAAGGGAATATGCTAGAACACTCCTTTCTTGCTTTAGACGGTGACAAATGTGTTGGTGTAATACTTGGTGGTATTAAGGTATATGAAAGTATAAAAACAATGCGCTGCGGAACATTAGCTGTTCATCCAGAGTTTCGAGGCATTGGTGTAAGTCAAAAGTTATTTGAGTTACATAAAGAAGAAGCGACACAAAATAAATGTAAGCAGCTTTTTCTTGAAGTTATTGTAGGAAACGATCGGGCGATTCATTTTTATAACAAATTAGGTTATGAAAAAGTATATGATCTTTCTTATTATAATTTAAATGATTTAACTAAAATAATGAATAAAGGTAATAAAAATATTGAAGTAAAACAATTAGAATTTCCAACATTTAAAGTTGAGATTCAGAAATGGCTAAACTTCCATATAAATTGGCAAAATGATATTGATTATATCGAAAAAACAAATCATACATTTTACGGTGCATATGTTGATAGTGATATAAAAGGTTCTGTATGTGTAAATGAACAAGGAAAAATTAGTTTTATTTTCATAGACAAAGACTATAGAAATATTGGTGTTGGGACGAAATTATTACAGGTAGCAAGTGAAGAATTAAAGTTATCAAGTTTATCAATTGGGTTTCCAAACAACAATTTACTGGAAGGGTTTTTAAAGAAATCTGGATTTGAAAAGAATTCTTTAGCACAATATGAAATGTATTTATTGCTATAAAAAGCGGAGGGAATTATTC
>NZ_JBFTMA010000770.1:0-1990 GCF_056396725.1 Bacillus sp. 05T31 | reverse complement strand
CAATAGAATATATACAAGCATGTAGTGTGAATATGATAAGTTAAATGAATAGCAGTTAATGTGCAATCGTATTGAAAAAGGAATGAAGTTAGACTGAGAGGTGGAAGCGGTAATGCAGCTACAATATACTTTATTATATTGTTTAAAACAATTGAATGGTGAAAGAACCGTTTCTTCGATTTATTATTTATTAAAAGGAAAGAGATCGTCGCAAACATTACAAGATGGGAATATGTTTCAAATTTCTTTTTTGTTTGGGATTTATAAGTCATTAAATAGAGCTGATTATGATCAAGAAGTTGCAAAGTTGTTACAAACGGATTTAGTTCAAGGTATACATGATAATACATATGTGTTAACGACTGCTGGTAACGTGCAATTAAACAAATGGGAAGGTGACTTTGCCTTTCCGACATATTTAAATGGTTTACACTATGGTGAAATAGGTGAAACGTTTTGGAAGAGATTATCATTGATCGTTCAAACCATTTCGAATTTACAACAGGCGAATACGAAATTTATTCCAATTCAACAGGATACAGAAATAATGATGTGGGTGAAACGTTTTCTCACTGGAATACCGTATATGAGAAGTGAATTGGCTAAAAGATTATGGAAGGAAATGCATACTCTTTTACAAAAAAATAATCCAGTAGAGGCGACAATCGTAATATATCGGTTAACTGGGTATAAACGTATTGGGTGTACTTTACAACAATTAGCGGAAATTACGAAACAAGATATATTTCGAGTTTATTTTTTATTTTGGGGTACAATTCATTTCCTTATTCAAGAAGTTCGTAATAAAGAAAATGAGTTTCCATTATTAGCTGAAATTATATCTTATCCAAATGAGAAAGCTGATTTATTTAGTTTATCAACGAAAAAAACATATAATCTTTGGAGACAAGGACGCTCTTTAGAAGAAATAGCAACAATTCGGAATTTGAAGGTTGCCACGATAGAAGACCATTTTGTAGAAATTGCTTTACGAGAAAAAGAATTTTCTATTGAAATGTTTATGGAAAAAGAAAAAATGGAAAAAGTAACAAAAGTAATTGAAGCATTACAAACACGTAAATTGCGTGTGTTGAAGCAAGCGGTTGGAGAGGAAATCTCTTATTTTGAAGTACGTCTTGTATTGGCACGGATGGAGGGTATAAATGAAGCTTGAGGAATATTTATATAAGTGGTTTGGATATTCTGAATTTCGTCCGGGGCAAAAAGGAGTTATTACGGACTTATTGGAAGGAAAAGATGTTGTAGCAATGCTTCCGACTGGAAGGGGAAAGTCAATGTGTTATCAACTTCCGGGGCTTCTGCAAGAGGGTACGGTGCTTGTTGTATCACCATTATTATCTTTAATGGAAGACCAAGTTACGCAATTAAAGTATGTCGTGAAAAATCGAGTTATTGCATTGAATAGTTTTCGGACGTTAATTGAAAAAAGAGAAGCAATGAAAAAGCTATCTTTTTATAAATTTGTTTTCGTATCACCAGAGATGTTGCAGTCGGAACTTCTAATAAGAGAATTGAAAAAAATTCATATTTCATTATTTGTCGTAGATGAAGCGCATTGTATTTCACAATGGGGCTATGATTTTCGGCCAGATTATAAAAAATTAGATAAAGTAATTGAGAGTATCGGATCTCCGACAGTACTAGCATTAACAGCAACTGCGACAAAGGATGTACTGCGAGATATAGCGGAAAGTTTAAATCTAAAAAATATTGCTGAGCATGTGTACTCAATTGATCGTCCAAATATTGCGATGGAAGTGCAATTTGTGGAAACAATAGAAGAAAAAAAAGAGGCGCTTTTTGAGCATGTAATGTATTTGCAAGGGCCTGGTATTGTTTATTGTTCAAGTAGGGCCTGGACAGAGCGTTTAACCGAGTATTTAAGAGGAAAAGGAATTACAGGTGTAGCTTTTTATCATGGTGGTATGGAACATGAAGAGCGTATGTTAATTCAACAACAGTTTATGAA
>NZ_JBFTMA010000769.1:0-2007 GCF_056396725.1 Bacillus sp. 05T31 | reverse complement strand
CACTTAATTGTTTGTCATCAAAATAAATTCCTTTTTCTATCTCTGTAATCATAGTTGCAGCAGCATGTTGAGCTTCTTTTTTAGTTCTAAATCCACTTTTACTTTTTTGTTTTCTTTTGCCTGTCATTGGATCAATACCAATGTCTATTGTAAATGACCATTTTTCTCCACGTTTGTGAAAGTATCCTTTCATAAGTAAATTCCTCCTTATAGCTACTGAATTATTGTGGCATGTTGGGAGATTGTGTGATGGAGTTTACTAGCAAGTAATTGGTTTTCATAGTGCAGAAGCCTTCTTTTAGCGAACTCAAGTGTGACATTAAACGTTTCAGCAATAAATAAGGTTTCTAAGTGGGCAGCAGGGAGTCTTCTTAGCATAAAAGTTGGAATACAAAACTGTAGTGCAAAATTGTTTGCTTTAGCTTCTTGATAGTTTAAAAACATTTTAGGCATAGATAGTTGGTTGCCAGAGTGTAAAAGTATATGGCAAAGTTCATGAGAGAAATCYTCCCAATGCTCGCGTTCYGTTTTTCTACTATCAATTACCAAGCTAGCAATTCCATTTCTTTCAATAGCGTGACTTCCAAATGGAGCGAAATAAAGCCAAATACTTAATTTTTTAGCAATCTCAATCATATCAATCTGTTCAGGAACAAAAATAGATAAGGATTGGTACAAGTGCTGGATATAGTCTTCGAGTTGTGTAGTGTAATAGGGTTGCGATTGAAACAAAATAATTCACTCCATTCATAATTATGAAGAACGTACGTTCTGTATAATTATAATATAATAAAAAAGAGATGTTTGGAAGGGGGAATTGACACTTATGATTTTTAATAAGAAGCATTAAAAAAATTAAGATAAACATTTTATGAATCAACCTCTTGTCAGGGATAAAATGTTACGATACGTTAATAGATGAATGAAATATATGGTAAAGTTAGGTGAAGGCAATTGAAAATGAAAAAATTCGTAAATGCTCAAGAGCTTATGGAATACTTTAATATATCGAGAGAAACCCTTCGAGCTTTGGAGAAAAATGGACTCCCAGTAGTAAGCAAAGGCAACTATGAATTAGAGCAAGTTATAAATTTTTTTAATAATATAGAAGAAAAAATAAATTTAAATTTTAAAATAGGTAAATTCTATACTAATCAGCAAATAATGGATGCATTTAAATGTGATAATAATCAGGGGATGAGAAGATCTCATGCAACTAATTCACTAGTTCTATTTACGAAGATTGAAAAAGATCTTTATCATGATAGATGGGATGGAGAAACATTACATTATACAGGTATGGGAAAAAAGGGAGATCAGACTTTACAAAGCAACCAAAATAAGACCCTGCATGAATCAAATAAAACTGATATAAAAGTTTATTTATTTGAGACATTTGCCAGCCATAAGCACTTTTTTAGAGGAAGAGTTAAACTACAAGGCATACCATATCAAGAAATCCAAGAAGACCAAGAAAAACAAAAAAGGAAAGTATGGATTTTCCCATTGGAGCTAATTAATGGGGATGTTACTGTGCCAGAGGACGTTATTAAAAGTCAACGAGTAAGTAATCAAAAAAAGGCAGAAAAATTAAAAGGTGATGCTTTAAAAGAGCGAGCGCAAAAAGCGAATGTAAAATGTAGTATAAGAAACACTACAACTAAGACGTATGTTCGTGATGAATATGTTGCGCAATATGCAAAAGAACGCGCTAAAGGTGTTTGCGAATTATGTAATCAGCCTGCACCTTTTGAAGATAAGAAAGGGGAACCTTATCTAGAATCTCATCATGTAAAATGGCTGTCAAATGGTGGGGAAGATACCATTTATAATACAGTAGGGGTATGTGCAAACTGTCATCGTCGTTTACATGTTTTAAATGACAAATCTGATGTGGAAAAGTTGGAAGAAAAACTAAAAAAATATATGTATCAAGATAATTGGTTAAATATTTACTAAAAATATAAGGAAGCGATATTGTATGAAAAAAAAAGTATCGGTTGTTGG
>NZ_JBFTMA010000768.1:0-2806 GCF_056396725.1 Bacillus sp. 05T31 | reverse complement strand
AAACAGATGTATCAGCACTTATTTCAAAAAAAGATGTAGAACGTATAAATTCATGGGTGGAAGAGGCAGTTAAGGAAGGAGCTAATGTTGTATACGGTGGTAACAAACGTGATGCAAGGATTTTTGAACCAACTGTATTAACAAATGTTCCAGATTATGTATCTGTTCAGTGCCAAGAAGTATTTGGTCCACTTATGACTGTAAATACATTTAAAGAATTTGATGAGGCTTTAGAACAAGTAAATAATTCACGTTATGGATTACAAGCAGGTGTATTTACAAACAATCTATGTAAAGCAATGCGTGCAATTGATGAATTAGAAGTCGGTGGTGTCATGATTAATGATATTCCAACGTTCAGAGTAGATCATATGCCTTATGGCGGTGTGAAAGAGAGTGGCACAGGCCGTGAAGGGATTAAATATGCAATAGAAGAAATGACAGAAATGAAATTAGTGTGTATTAAAAAATAAAGTAGATCGAGCTTAAACACCGCAATAAAAAACGAGCAGGATATGTTTACGATTCCATACTCGTTTTTTATTGTTTGTTTTACGTTTCTCGGAACGATTTCATTTAATCAAGTGTACCTTTTACTTCATTTCTTGTTTGAAAATATCATCTTCGACATAAATATGTTCTTTATCTACAGCAGTGCTATGAGAGAGTACTAAACCGATTGGTGTTTCAGTACCTTTATTTTGAACAATTGTAAAAGGAATATTTTTTTCAGTTGCTAATTTAATGTATTTTGATAAATGTGGGTAAGCAATGCTTCCATTTAGAGAGAAAAGGGATATATGAATAAAACTTATTTAAATAAGAAAGGAAAAATAAATTTTATCAACAGAAATTAACAAAATGTGACAACAATCTATTAACGAAATGTATTTTTTGTGTTAATATTCAAAATATAAAGGGTATTCGTCGTATGGAAATGGAGGGAATGGAGGTTTTTCCAATCGATAAGGATATTAAAGAAGTATTTTGTTCGCACTTGAAAAACAACAGGCACCAATTCGTAGAGAACTGGAAAAACAAAATGATAATTTCCGAAAAAGATCCATTTAAACAAGAGGTAGTTCAAAATGGAGCGAATTTATTAGAGTTAATTATCGAACTTATTATGGAAGATAAAGACATTAATTATCTTCAGCCATTATGTGAGAAAATTGCCATTGAGCGTGCAGGGGCAGATGCGAATATTGGAGATTTTGTTTACAATGCAAATGTGGGAAGAAATGAACTTTTTGAAGCAATGTGCGAATTGGATGTAAGCGCTCGTGAACTGAAACCGATTATGGCCAAAATACATACTTGTTTTGACAAATTAATTTATTATACCGTTTTAAAATACTCAGAAATTATATCGAGGAATTTAGAAGAAAAACAGCAATATATAAATGAAACACATAAAGAAAGGCTTACGATTCTAGGGCAAATGTCGGCTAGTTTTGTRCATGAATTTCGTAATCCGCTAACTTCGATTATGGGATTTGTAAAGTTATTGAAGACAGATCACCCTAATCTATCGTATTTAGATATTATTTCACATGAATTAGATCAATTAAATTTTAGGATTTCGCAATTTTTACTTGTATCGAAAAAAGAAATGTGGAATGAATCTGAACGTTTTTTGGTAAATGACTTATTTCAAGATATTATACAATTCTTATATCCAAGTTTAGTTAATGCAAATGTTTTGATTGAAAAGAATTTGCCGTATCCTATTCCACTCGTTGGTTACCGGAGTGAAGTGAAGCAAGTAGTTTTAAATATTTTAATGAATTCGATTGATGCTCTTGAATCGGTGAAAGAAGAGCGGAAAATTATCATTGATGTATTTGAAGAGGATCAGGCTGTTCGCATTGTTATAAAAAATAATGGACCTATGATTCCAGCAGACAATGTAGAGACCATTTTTGAGCCATTTGTAACTACTAAAAAGCTAGGAACTGGTATTGGACTATTTGTATGTAAACAAATTGTAGAAAAACATAAMGGATCCATATTGTGTCGTTCGGATAACGATTGGACAGAATTTCAAATTACGTTTCAAAAGTAAACAGTCTACACCATGCGAATGGTGTAGACTGTTTTAATTTGTAAGTATAACGGTCTCTAATTTTGGATCCTCAGTTGAATAACCAACTATTGAAATTGTGTAAATTGTATTTGGTTCAACGTTGAATTTTGGAATGGTTAATAGTACTTTTTTTGTATCAGCAAGTGAAACTTCAATATCTGCTGTACCAGGGCTAACTTGTAAAAAATCTGTTATTTGCTTAAAGAGTACATTTTCAAATAAATGATCCCCATCTTTTAAATTTACATTTACAACTGGAGTGTCTGGTGAAAAATGTGCAAACCGTATTTTTGCTTGACCAGATGGTAAATGAGTATTATCAAGAATGGGTTGTAATTGGAGATGATTATCGCTATTGACCGCTGCAAGGGTATAAGTGTGATTCCCCATTATTGGTACTAATGCTGAAAATATTGGAGTTTCGTTTCCGACAGGGACAATATCAATACGGTATTTACCTTGCACTAATGATAAATACGGACTGAATTGTTTAAAAGAAATATTTTTAATAACCTTTTGTCCGTTTATTATAATATCAACTGCTGGTGTATGGGGAGCTGTGTGGAAGATTCTCATATGTGACGGTAAAGTCGCTTCTTGTGAATCTCTCTTTTCATATGCTTGTACAAGTTTTGTAATTGCATCATAGTATTTCATATAGAGTTCTACATATCTTTTAGGATTGCTATATTGATAGTAACGAGCGAGCTGTTCGTAACG
>NZ_JBFTMA010000767.1:0-2737 GCF_056396725.1 Bacillus sp. 05T31 | reverse complement strand
ATGTTACACATATTATAAGTACAATTACAAAACCATGTGCTTCCCCTTCAAACGGAACCTTTACATTCATTCCAAAGAAACTAGAAACCATTGTTGGTAATGATAAAATGATTGTAATAGAAGTCAACAGTTTCATAACACTATTTAAATTGTTAGAAATAACCGAACTAAATGTATTCATCATTCCACTTAAAATGTGACTATATATTTCCGCCATTTCAATAGCCTGCTTATTTTCAATTAATACATCTTCTAGTAAATCTTGATCGTCTTCATACATTTTCAAAAATGTACTGTTTCGCATTAATTTTTGAATTACAATTTTATTTGCCTTTAATGATGTTGTAAAATAAACTAAACTTTTTTCAAGGCCGAGCAATGTGAAAATTTCTTTATTTTTCATCGATTTATTTAATTGGTGCTCTAAATCGATTGTTTTTCGATTAATTTGCTTTAAGTATCTTAAATAATAAGTAGAAATTGTATATAAGAGCTGAAGTGCGAAGCGCGTCTTTTTAAACGTATAAAATTCTTTAATACGTTGATTAATAAAGCGTTCAAAAATTGGATTTTCTTCTAAACAAATAGTAACAAAACAATCTGGCATTACAATCATACCTATTGGAATCGTGTCATAAATTGAATTTCCTTCTTCATCATGTCTGACTGTCGGAATATCCACGATAATTAAAGTATTATTGTCTTCCTTTTCAATGTGGGAATCTACCTCACTTAAACAACAGTTTTTGAACCGCTATTTTCAGCATATGGAACAAACGATTAAATTTCAATAGAAAAATTATTTTGAAAACGTTTTTTTAAGAAAAATCTTGTAAACATAGAAAAAGACAGAGTGTTCTCTGCCTTTAAAAAAGCTTATGTTGCCTTTATAACATATTTAGAAAGCATCCACAAGTTAAAGCCGACCGAAATCGTATAGCCAGCGTATGTCGAAATGATAAAACTTACATAATCAAAATACGGTAGCAATACAATATTTAAAACTATCTTCACAGTTATTCCGATTACTAATCCTAGCACTGTTTTCTGTTGTTGATTAATTCCTTGTAACATGGCAGCGGTTACTGTAAATAGTGAGAATAGTATACAAGCAGGAGCATAGTACTGCAAAATAATACTGCCCATCTCCGGATCATTTCCAGCACCAAATAAAAGAGTATACACTGGTTTTGCTAAAATCATCATTCCAATCGCCGCCGGTACAGTAATTCCTACCACTAATAAATTTGTCCTTGTAAAGTGTTTATACAGTAGCTTCTCATTTCCCGCTGTATAAGCTTTCGTCATCTCAGGTACAAGGGACATACTAAAAGCTGTTGCAACAGAAACCGGGATAAGTACAACCATCTGAACAAGACCAATAATCGCATTAATCTTTTCTGCTTCTCCTTGCATATATCCTACTTGTATAAGTAGCTTATTAATTGTAAATGTATCAATCGTCTGATATAACGGAATCGCTAATCCAACTACAACGAAAGGAATAGAATATGTAAACAGTTCTCTATACAACGAAAAAAAAGTTTTCGTCGTTTGTGGTATACTGGCAATCTCTTTTTTCTTTAAATGTTTTCTCCTTCTTATATAATACGCACTTAAAACACTTAATCCACCTAGTGCTCCCATAAATGCTCCAAACGTTGAAATACCAACTGCCAACGAAACAGAAGCTTTTATAACATATAAAACGACAAAGCTTCCTATCAAAATAGTTAAGACCCGAAAAAATTGCTCTACAACTACACTGAGTGCAGAAGGTCCCATAGATTGAAAACCTTGAAAGAAACCACGTAACAAGCTCATTACAGGAACGAGTATTAACGCAAAACTTACAATTTGAATATTGTGTGTGACAGCTACCACACTATTACCCGACTGATCATTTCCATCAATCACAAGTTTAGCTAAATGTGGTGCTAACATATATAATGCTAAACAAGAAATAACGCCCATAATGACCATAAAAACGATACCACTCTTTAGCACTCTCTTAACAGTGTGATAATCATTGAGTTGATCATATTTTGAAACCATTTTTGAAACGGCAAGTGGCAATCCCATCGTTGCAATACTAAGCATAATTGTATAAGGACGGTATGCATACGTATATAATACGTACCCACTCGTACCCACCATTGCTGTAAATGGTATAACATATATAAACCCTAACATTTTAGATATCATCGTTGCCATCGTTAAAAATATCGTTCCACGTAAAAACGGTGATCCTTTCATCACATTCCCCCGCTACGCTTTATTATTACACATTATGGACAACTCCTTTTTTTTAGAACTGAAACAATAAAAAAAGCCAATGAAAAATCATTGACTTTAACGCGCTGCTTTTTTCTTTTTTAAATACTTTAAACCGAAGTATAGAGCAACAAAGAGAACAGCCCCTATAATTATGTAATGTGTGTAATCAGATGCATACTCTTTAATATGTCGCCAATTTCCACCAAGCTTTTCACCTAAGTATATAAATAGTATTGACCATGGAATAATCGCTACAACTGTATACAGTGTGAAAAGTTTTAATGGCATCTTAGCTAGTCCTGCCGGAATAGAGATTGCATGACGTACAATTGGGATAAAACGTGCCGAAAATATTACTCCAGCTCCGTAACGCTTAAACCAATTTTCTGCTATGTCTAAATGGTGTTTATTAATAAGTAGATATTTTCCATATTTCTCTACAACTGGACGTCCTCCATAG
>NZ_JBFTMA010000766.1:0-2940 GCF_056396725.1 Bacillus sp. 05T31 | reverse complement strand
CCTAAAACGCCATCAGCAATATTTACAGCGTGATCACCGATACGCTCTAAGTTACTTACCATATCAACGAAAATGATGCTTGCATCACCTGAACAGCTACGTTCGTTCAGACGTAAYACATGRCGTTTACGWARAACACGTTCCATTTGGTCAATTTTACGTTCTTTYGCAATAACAGTTTGAGCTAGTTCAGTGTCRAAGTTTGTTAAAGCATTGATTGCATCTTGTAATGTTGAAATTGTTAATTCAAGCATTTCATTTAATTCAGCTAGTGCTTCRTCTGATAGTGAAACACGGTTTGAAATTTGGAAATCTACAAGTTCTACCAGGTTTTCTACATGATCACCGACACGTTCAATATCTCCAACAACACCTGCTAAAACTGAATGTTTTTCAGAGTCTGTAGGTGAAAGTGGTTTTTCTGATAGTAAAACTAAATACTCGATAATTTTTTTATCTAAATTGTTAATAGCTGCTTCTAATTGAGTAGCCATGTCCGCGTGTTTTTTGTCTTGTGTATTTAAAAATTGATTTGCTTCTTTTAATCCATTTAATGAGAACTCAGCCATGCGAACAATTTCTTTTTGCGCTTCTGTTAGTGCGATAGCAGGAGATTGTTCAATAAAGATTGGATTTAAATGTTGCGGTTTAAAATCAATAGCGGAATCTTCACCGCGAATGATTTTTGTTACAATCCATGCTAACACTGCAATGAATGGGAACTGAATAACTGCATTCGTTATGTTAAATGTTCCGTGAGCAAATGCGATTGTCATTTCTGGATTTAAGTTTAATGATGTTTGGAAATGTTGAATTAAACTTGTAAATGGTAYTAATAWAATYGTAAAGATRATKGYACCGACGATATTAAAGATAACGTGAACTAATGCTGCACGTCTTGCTGCAATWGAAGTACCGAATAACATACCAAAACCGAATATAACTTGACCTAAAGAATGTACTTTTTTATTTTTAAAGAAGAATAGTAAGATAGCTCCGAGCGCCATAATTGGAAGAGCGTATTCTCCGATTTTAATTCCGATAATAAATGCAGTGACTGTCGTTCCGATGTTCGCGCCCATAATAACACCAATTGCTTGTCTTAATGTCATAAATCCGGCACTTACAAGTCCGACTGTTAAAGCGGTTGTTCCTGAACTTGATTGAATTAATACTGTAACTAACATACCTGCAAGTACACCCATAAGAGGGTTTGTTGTAAAACGATCTAGAATATCGCGAAGACGATCTCCAGCTGCTTGTTGCAGTCCATCGCCCATGTATTTAATCCCGAATAAGAAAATACCTAATCCACCAATGAACTGGAAGATCATATCTTGAATATTGTATTCCACGCATTCCACTCCTTAAATTTCATGTACGATGTAATTATTAACTAAACCTTGAGGCACTGTAAACGGTTTATTAGTAAAATTTACACTAAATTTACAAAGGGATAAAAAGTTTACAAATCTTTAAAGAAACACCTGGATTTAATTGGTTTTTTAGATGATATATCAGATCGGTTTGTAAAGAAGTCACATTCATCACACTATTTGCGGATAGTAAAAATAGGAGAGGTAAACTATCCAAATTGGATGCGCTAAGTAAAGTGTCACCTTATTTATAATAATGGTTCTTTGCATATTTTTTGATTAAAGTTAGAAAAATATGTAGGGAAACGGGGGAGGTTTGAAATGGATTTATTTAATGAAAGTGAAAAACGATTAAATTATTTTAAACTGTTTTCTTTTGAGATGCTCGCAACAATAAAAAAGAGCAATTCGCATATGAATTTGCTCTGCCTTTTTATGTTAAAAACTTTCGGTGCTTTGCATTTTAACAATTATGCAAAGTGTTTTTTCTTTATTTAGAATCGTCATTATGCTCCATAGTGATGACGACATTTCCCTTCTTATGTCCCTTTTCAACATATATGTGAGCTTCAATAATTTCCTCAAAAGTGTATTGCCTATCAATGACCACTTTTATTTTACCGTTCTCAACAAGTTCTTTAAGGAAATTTAATGCTTCGGAAGTTTCAGGTGCGTTTTGACTTAATATGAGTTTCACGCGACTTGTCAATTTAGTCCAGAGCATTTGAGCACTTGGTAACGGTTCAACGATATTTATATAGGTACCATCTTCCTTTAACATTTTAATACACTCTGAAAAGGAGCTCCTGTTTACCGCTTCAAAGATAACATCATAAGTTTCGTCTGTAGTAGAAAAATTTTTTGTGGTGTAATCAATTACTTCGTCAGCTCCTAGAGATTTGACCAATTCTAAATTGGAGCTACTGCACACACCTGTAACTGTTGCGCCGAAATACTTGGAAATTTGTACTGCATAACTTCCGACACTTCCAGAAGCTCCGTAAATAAGAATGTTTTGACCGCTTTGAACGTTARCTTTCCTAAGGAAAAACAAAGCTGTACGTGCTCCAATTGGGATGGCTGCGGCTTCTTCATAGGATATATTGGAGGGCTTCATGCACACTGCTCCATCTTCAGGTAGACAAATATACTCAGCATAAGAACCAAAATTTACTTGGGTAGCTGCAAAAACTTGGTCTCCTTTTTTAAATCGTGTGACGTCTTTTCCTACCGATTCAACTTCACCAGCCAATTCCATTCCTAGTATTTGTTTTTTCGGTTGCTTAAAGCCAAGTGCGATTCGAGCGGGTAGCCAAACAGAAGAGGGAACCGTAAAACTTCGTGAGCGAATATCTCCTGCTGTTACGGTTGTCGCTTTTATTTTTACTAGTATTTCATTGTCCTTAGGAGCAGGTTTTTCTATCTCTTTCAGTTGAAGAACGTCGGGGAGACCGTATTTTGTGTACACTATTGCTTTCATTAATATTTCCTCCAATTCGTTCTATATATATTAATATCATACGAACAACATGAATAAATMGAACAGCGGTTCACTCTTCAATAC
>NZ_JBFTMA010000765.1:0-2026 GCF_056396725.1 Bacillus sp. 05T31 | reverse complement strand
ATACTGGCTCTGTTAGTTTTTTGTATCCCGGTAAGCCTGCTTTTTCTACTAATTTGTACTTGCCTACAGATAAGTCTGAGACTTTTGCTTTTCCATCTTTATCTGTCGTTACTTCTGTTACTACTTTGCCTGCTTCATCTTGTACTTCAAAGACTACGCCCGCTAATGCTTTTTGGCCTTCTTTATCTACTTTTGTAATTTCTACATTACCCTTGTCTAACATTTCGTTTTCTACTGTTAAAGCAAGAGATTTTGTCATACCTTTTTCAATTTGGAAAGTAATAGGATCTACTAATTGCTTATATCCTTTTGGTGCATTTACCTCTACCAACTTGTATGTTCCAACTGATAAATTAGTAACCTGTGCGTGCCCTTTTTTATCTGTCGTTATTTTAGCGACTACTTGTCCTGCTTCGTCTTGAATCTCAAATACGGCATCAGCTAAAGCATCTTTATTTTCTTTGTCTACTTTTGTAATTTCTACATTTCCTGTATCCACTAATTCATTTTCKACAGTTAATTGTAATGCTGTWACTCTACCTTTTTCAATTTCGAATRAAATTGGTTTTTCTAGTGGTTTGTATCCGGCTGGTGTTTCTACCTCCACCAACTCATACTTTCCAATAGATAAATCTGAAACGTTTGCCTTTCCATCTTTATCCGTTTTTACTTTTGTTACTACTTTCCCTTTTGAATCACGTACTTCAAATACAATACCTTCTAATGGTGCTTTACTATCTTTGTCTATTTTCGTGATTTCAACATTCCCCGTATCCACCATTTCGTTTTCTACAGTGAACGCTAGAGATTTTGTCATACCTTTTTTAATTTCAAATGGTACCGACTTTTCTAATTTTTTGTATCCTGGTAAGCTCTCTACTTCTACCAGCTTGTACTTTCCTACAGATAAGTCTGAAACGTTTGCTTTTCCTTCCTTATCTGTTGCTACTTTTGTTACTACTTTGCCAGTTTCGTCTTGAACTTCGAAGACTACACCTGCTAACGGTGCCTTATTATCTTTATCTATCTTCGTTATCTCTACATTTCCCGTATCTACCATTTCATTTTCTATTTTTAATGGTAGAACTTCTGTCATACCTTTTTTAATTTCAAATGATACTGGTTCTGTTAACTTCTTGTAACCTGGTAAGCCTGCTTTTTCTACTAATTTGTAATTTCCTACAGATAAGTCTGAGACGTTTGCTTTTCCACTTTTATCTGTCGTTACTTCTGTTACTACTTTTCCTTGCTCATCTTGAACTTCAAAGACTACGCCTGCTAATACTTTTTGGCTGTCTTTATCTACTTTTGTAATTTCTACTGAGCCTTTATCTAACTGCTCATTTTCTACTTTTATTGATAGGACTGTCGTCATACCTTTTGTAATTTCGAATGATACTGGTTCTGTTAATTTTTTGTATCCTGGTAAGCCTGCTTTTTCTACTAATTTGTACTTGCCTACAGATAAGTCTGAGATTTTTGCTTTTCCTTCTTTATCTGTCGTTACTTCTGTTACTACTTTKCCTTGCTCATCTTGTACTTCGAAGACTACGCCTTCTAATACTTTTTGACTGTCTTTATCTACTTTTKTAATTTCTACTGAACCTTTRTCTAAYWTTTCGTTCTCTACTTTYARTGATARGACTTCTGTCATACCTTTTTTAATTTCGAACGATACTGGTTTCGCTAGTTTTTTGTATCCTGGTAAGCTTTCTRCCTCTACTAGCTTATATTTCCCTACTGATAAATTTGAAACGTTTGCTTTTCCATCTTTATCTGTTGTTACTTTTGTTACTACTTTATCTTTTTCATCTTGCACTTCGAAGGTTACGCCCGCTAATACTGCGCCACTTTCTTTGTCCACTTTTGTAATTTCTACTGAACCTTTATCTAACAGTTCGTTCTCTACTTTCAATGATAAAACTTTCGTCATACCTTTTTTAATTTCGAACGATACTGGCTCTGTTAGTTTTTTGTATCCCGGTAAGCCTGCTTTTTCTACTAATTTGTACTTGCCTACAGATAA
>NZ_JBFTMA010000764.1:0-2028 GCF_056396725.1 Bacillus sp. 05T31 | reverse complement strand
GGTATCCAATTCGTAATGATTTTAACAACACTGCTTTCTAAAGAAAATATATACCTACTGTAAAGGTACTGATTTAAAACAATAAGTAAACTTTTCAAACCCTTAAATTGGATATACAGCCTGTTTAAATTTACATATTATGGTACAATTAAAAAGAGTGCTAGCTAAATTTTTACGTTCCACACTAGCAGTCTAGCAATGACAAAATCAAAAATCACTTGAAATTGGGGGATGTTATGAAACAGAAATTAGTTGTTCTTCTATTCACTGCAATCATATTATCCGGATGTTCAACTATAGTAGAAAATTCTTTAGAAACTGGAAACGGAAGTATTGAATTATTAACACCAACGATTACAACAAAAGATAATGAATTAGAAATTAAGACTGAAGGTATTGATGAAAATAAAGTGACTTTTATTTATGTTGCCAATAAAAAAGTATTGGAACAAAAAATTAATAATGGCGAATCCTACAAACTTAATATTAAAGATATCGAGCACGCTCATAGGACAGACTACAAGCCAAGAGTTCAACTTTTGCAAACGAAAGATGATAACGAAGATGGAGACATGGCAACCTTTAAACAAGTTAGATATACAGTTGAAAAAAAGTAGTTTTATAGTTATTTCATTTAAATATAACAACCGAAAATATACTTTTAACAGAGGGTAAATATAAGAGGTGCTAATATGAAAAGACGATGGATTTTTTGGTGGATTGGTAACATATTTTGGATTATCACTTTTGGGATATTGGCAGCTATTATTTGGCTAAGAGAGGTTGATGGGACCGGCGTTACTCAAACACCTGAGCTGAAATTAATAGCATTTATCGTTTTATTAATTGCATTTATATTACCACTAATTATTCAAGTTGTATGGTTAATTGTTAATCTGAGAAAAAGCAGAAAAAAGAGAGGAATCTTTTTCAATATAGATTCCTCTCTTTTTTCTATGGGGATTATGCCGTGCTTTTAAAGCTGCACTACTCCCTTTTCTTTACGATGCATGTTCATCTTTCTTCTTCTTCAACAATGCTCTCTTTTTCATCGCCTTCGTTAAATATCCACCTTTAAACGAACGGATTTCATAAGAAGACATAAACGCTTTCGGTGCAATTTCATTTACAATTTCTAAGAGTTCTTTCTCTCTCGAACGCTTTGCAACGATATCTAAGCGATAACGTATAGAATTTATTCCTTCACCTTCAAATACTGTAACGCCAAATCCAAAATGGCGTAATTCATTTACTAATTCATTACAACGGTCTAGCAAACTAACTTGATACGTAATATATCCAATTGCTAATTTATTTTCTATATAACCGCCTAATAATAGTCCCGCACTAAAGCCGATGACATAGGCAACAATGTTCATCCAATTTGATAAATCTTGAAACACAATACCTAAACTGACAATATAAATTGCTCCTTCTAACAATCCTACACCTGCAGCGGATCTTGTTTGATTCTTTACAAGCAAAATCGTACGGATTGTTAAAGTTGGAACGTAAATAATTTGAAGCACAAAAATAAGTAAAGCTTGTAACATTGGTATCCACCTCTTTCGCGAATTCTTTTGTCATGATAACATACATAAGCTTTAGAAATCGATGGGTTTTTTAATTTTTTTTAATTTTTTTTCATACTATTGAAATGCCCCAAAAATAAGCGTATTATGTTTGGCATAAATTCGATAAGTACCAGTAAATCATTCGTATTATATCATTTATTTTTAAACGCAAAAAAGGAACCTGATTAGGTCCCTTTCATCAGAGCTCTATGTTTTTCGAAGCATTTTCCTTTTGCTTCTCTTCTTCTTTTACTAGCTGCATATTTGCATAGGCTAAATTCGCAATCATTAAAAAGTGTCCACCCAATATTCCAGTACCGAATGCCCACATTTCCATTTCATGCTCAATTTCAAACATAATGATAGCCCCTAATATTGCGGCTGCAAATCGGTTTAGAACTCCTAATCCAGGAGCCTTTTCTTTCATCACGATACTTCTTCCTAATTTCTCCAC
>NZ_JBFTMA010000763.1:0-2030 GCF_056396725.1 Bacillus sp. 05T31 | reverse complement strand
GATTATAGTAAAGCAGTAGAAGAAGGAAGACTGCAAGCAGATGCAGATCCTAGCTGTTATTTTGTTGATGATGAAAATTCACATGATTTATTTTTAGGATAYGCAGTAGCAGCGTCWCGTTTACAAAAACAATTAGAAGAGTTAGARATTGTAGTAGATGAAGAACACCCTTTATTCGTTTATCTTCCGTGCGGGGTAGGTGGTGGGCCTGGCGGAGTAGCATTCGGCTTAAAGTTATTGTACAAAGACAATGTGCATTGTTTCTTTGCTGAGCCTACGCACTCTCCGTGTATGTTACTCGGTTTAATGACAGGGCTTCACGATAAAATTGCCGTTCAAGATATCGGGATTGACAATGTAACTGATGCGGATGGGCTTGCAGTAGGAAGACCATCTGGATTTGTCGGTAAAACGATGGAACCATTTTTGAGTGGAAATTACACAGTAAGTGATGAATCGTTATATAGATTATTAAAAGAACTGGCTGATACTGAGAATATTTATTTAGAGCCTTCGGCATTAGCGGGTATGATAGGACCGTTGAATGTATGTAAAGCTGAAAATGAGTATTTACAAAAACAACAGTTAACAGAAAAGGTGAAGAAAGGTACTCATATTGTGTGGGGAACTGGTGGKAGTATGGTTCCGGAAGACGTGATGARTGGKTATTATAARAAAGGTTYGGAATTAACGTGTAAATAAAAATGAGGCTATTTACAGCCTCATTTTTTTTCATGTGCATAAAATTCTTTGTTATTTTCGCATTAGTTCATTATAGTATAGATATAAAGGATTGCTAATATCGAATAAATATAACAAAAAAGCTTTATTTTACATAATAAGAGGATGTGTATACGATGTCATTACAGACTAAATATATAGCGGGTATTTCGCTTGGGGTTATGGGCGTAGGCTTTGCGGCTTCGATCCCTTTTCAAGGAACGGTAGCTGGGGAGATTATTCAAGGGGGATTTGAAGCTGGGTTAGTTGGTGGACTTGCGGATTGGTTTGCGGTTACAGCTTTATTCCGTCATCCGTTGGGGATCCCAATTCCGCATACAGCTTTATTGCCTAAAAATCGGAAGAGGGTAACAAAGGGGCTCGTTTCTACGTTAGAAAATGAATGGCTGACGAAAGAAAGTATTACAAGTAAAGTAAAAGAAATGCAGCTAGCGCAAATGGTACTGCAAATTGCTGAGAAAGAGTTACAATCAGATGCTGTGAAAAAAGGRATTGTAACAATTGCTGAGAAAGCGATTCTTCAAATAGATACGGAAAAATTAGCAGTTATTATTGAAAAAGAATTAAAAACATATTTGCATACAATTAACACAAGTAACATATTACAAGTTCTCGTGGATCAATTAGTAGTGCAAGAATATGATGAAAAAACACTTGATTACATATTAGTAAAAGTGAAAGATTGGACAGCTCAAGATGAAGCACGTTATCAGCTTGGAAGCTTAGGTATGAAGGCGATGGAAAACATAAAAGTAGATGGATTTTTACAGTTTACTTTGAAATCATTTATGAATATTGTAGATGAAGATAAAATTGGAGGCATTTTGCAGAAGTTTATCATTAGCAATATTAACAGCTTACAAGATGCAGATAATAGCACAAGGCAACTTATATTAGCGAAGATTCGTCAAGAAATTATAAATGTGAAAGAAAATGAATCTTTATTACAGGAATTAGAGAATTGGAAAGAAAAATGGATGGCCAATTGGGATGCTACTGACAAAATAAAAGAGATGCTTGAGCAAGTACAGAGTAGGGCAGTTACTTTTGTGAAGAATGAAGAATTTGCTGATAAATATGTTGTTCCATTCTTACAAACACAAATGAATAAAATAAAAGAAGACGAACTGACTGTTCAAAAAATAGAAGATTGGTTACAAAAACAAGTTGTTACTATTGTTGAAAAGAATCATTCGAAAATTGGAAAGCTTGTGCAAGAAAACCTTGATAAGTTAGATGATAAAACATTAATCGAAATGATTGAAAATAATGTCGGTAAAGATTTGCAG
>NZ_JBFTMA010000762.1:0-2031 GCF_056396725.1 Bacillus sp. 05T31 | reverse complement strand
TATCTAGTTTTGAAGGAATATACCTTCATAGTTTGGTGATGATGGCAGAGAGGTCACACCCGTTCCCATACCGAACACGGAAGTTAAGCTCTCTAGCGCCGATGGTAGTTGGGACCTTGTCCCTGTGAGAGTAGGACGTCGCCAAGCAATCTAAAACGCAAGTCTTTTGACTTGTGTTTTTTTGTATATTTGTTTCGTTAGAAACAAGGGTGGAAATATTGCTAAATCATACCAGATGGAAAATTATTTATGGAATCATGATAAAGGCGAAGTATTTTCGCTATTTTTATTAAGCGCTCATTAAACTATATGTATTTCGTAATAGGATCATTATTGGTCATATTTTCAATATAAGAGGGGAACCTCTCTTCTTTTATAATTAATTTCTAAAAAACTTGGCGCATAATTGAAGCTTCTATACTCTAAATGATTTAATGGTTTATGAATTATATAGCTATTTCCCCTTAAAATCCTGTATACAGTATCCCTTAACTAATAAACATTAGAGGTGTTTCTGCCGGTAAATACTTCTTCTTCATTAATATACTTTTGAAAATAAATCCGTTCATAATTTCAATAATATAGATTTGTGTAATTGCTTCCTTTGAGTTTGCAGTTTGCTCAATCTATTAACCAAGCCCGTCTATATAATTGCATTTTATATAGACGGGCTTGGTTAATTTTTTATTCTTATAATAGTAGCGTTTTGAGGAATGTTTTTTGTTATTAAGTATAGGGAAGTAGTACATAATCTATGAAAATGATACAGGTGCTTTCAATTATTATGAGAACAGCTATATTATGGCTAAATATGTAGTGAGATATAGGCATGTTGAACAAGGGGCTCATTTACAATTGAAGTGTATATATGGGTATGAAATCTTCTTTGATTAGTAGTCGTAACTTCTTGAGGCATAAATTTTTGAATTCCKTAWYGTCAGTGCTACAATRATTGAAAAMTAAATGTTAATGAGGTGTTCATATGCAAATTGAAGTTTGGTCTGATTTTGTATGCCCGTTTTGCTATATTGGGAARCGTAGATTAGAAATGGCTTTAGAGCAATTTCCACATAAGAAAGATGTTGAAGTTGAGTTTAAAAGTTTTGAATTAGACCAAAATGCTCCAATCTATTCTGGAACRAGTATTAATGAAGTACTTGCATCAAAGTATGGGATTAGTATTGAAGAAGCTAAGCGTAATAATATACAACTAGGCAATCATGCAGCTAGTATGGGTTTAAGTTTTAATTTTGAAGAGATGAAGCCGACGAACACTTTTGATGCGCATCGTCTTGCCAAATTTGCAAAGGATCAAGGGAAAGAAAAAGAGATTACGGAAAATCTACTTTTTGCATATTTCACTGAATCGAGAAATTTAAGTGATGTGGATACGCTTGCTACTATTGCTGAAGCTTCAGGTTTAGATAAGCAAGAAGCTTTACGTGTTATTAATGATAAAGGTGCATATGCAAATGATGTTAGAATTGATGAAGCGATTGCTCAGCAATATCAAATTTCAGGAGTACCTTATTTTATTATTAATCAAAAGTATGCTATTTCAGGTGCGCAACCACTCGAAACTTTTGTTGGTGCACTTCAACAAGTGTGGGAAGAAGAGAATCCTGCACCTAAGTTACAAGAGCTTTCTTCAGAGGGTGGAAGTGATATGTCTTGTACTGATGAAAGTTGTTCTGTACCTTCAAAAGAACAATAGTTTTTATGATGGAATAGCAACCCATAGAGCGTTTCATGGGTTGCTTATCTATTCTTATAGAAGAGGTATATAGATAGATAATTTAATAACGTAAATAGGATTTATAAAAAAATGAAGTTTTTTATAAAAACATATTGACGGTTGTATCTTAGAGGTGTAATATAGAATAAGTCGCCGATAGCAACAACGAAGAAAGCGACAAAAGAAATAAAAAAACTTGGTTGACATTGAAATATGAAAATGTTAACATAAGGGAGTCGCAAATGAGCGGCAAACAAGTTCTTTGAAAACTGAACGAAACAAACAACGTGAACGTC
>NZ_JBFTMA010000761.1:0-2033 GCF_056396725.1 Bacillus sp. 05T31 | reverse complement strand
GTTTATCATAGATGCCTCTAAAATATTTACGGTTATATTCAATCGCAGCATTATTCGGAACATAAGAAGCTGCCAATTCATTATAATAATAAGCTTTATCTTGATCTCCTAATCTGCTATAACAAATACACATTTGTAAATATGGAATCCACGTATAACTAGCCGGACTGTGAAAAGGACTATCCTCTGCTAGCGGCACTTCAGTTGCTAGCTTAAACCAAAATATCGCTTCATTATACTTTTGTTGTTCCATATATATATATCCTATTCTTGTACAATTCTCTCCTCTAGGAATACCATAACGAAACGACTTCGTACAAGTTTCAACTGCCTTCTCCCAGTCTCCTAACTTCGCATAACAATCTCCTAACTTACCACATGCATAAATTTTCTCTTCATGCCATCCTTCCTCTTGATTAAGAAATGTTTCATACAGAAGAACCGCATCGTCGTATTTTTGATTATCCATAGATTCATTACCGTAATAAAATAAATCTCTCGGGCTTAATTCTTCTCCAGCTGCTACAGCATTTTGAAAAATTTTCAAATTACGATTCGTTATTTCTTTTTCTTTCTTATGTGTAATGGCGACATTACTATTGTAAATCTCACCAGAAACAGCTAAATACTCATGCACCTTTCCAAACCATTGAAATTGTTTTTCACGCTTTACAAGTCGATATCTTCTTGTGCAATATAAAGGTTTCCCATTAGAATCCATTACAAGATAATAAGGCATAGAAACAGCGTCAACTTTACCATCTAACTCTCGTTTTAATGTTTTCAGTGATTCTTGAGCTTCCTCTAATAACACATCATCAGCATCTAACCATAATATATATTCTTGCGTTGCTTTTGAAAACGCAAAATTTCTAGCTGCTGCAAAATCATCAACCCACGGAAAATCGTGTATGTTAGAAGTGTATTTTGCTACAATTTCCTTCGTTCGATCAGTGGATCCTGTATCAACTACAATAATTTCATCAACAATTTTTTCTACCGCGTCCAAACATCGATCTATTGTATTTTCCTCATCGCGAACAATCATACATAGACTAATTGTAATTCCTTGCTTGTTCAACATAATCACCCTCTTCCAACTCAATCATATGTTATACATACAATAAACTTTCCATTTTTTTAAGTTGTTCAAGCTATTTAAGATTTCTTTTYAATAATTCAAATGTCCGTGTCATTTTCTTRTGRTTTTGCATCTACTATATAATGAAAGCTTTATGGAGGTGAATTTATGTCAAATAATAATTATTCAGATGGCTTAAATCCTGATGAATTCTTATCAGCTAGTGCATTTGATCCTAATCTTGTAGGTCCAACTTTACCRCCAATACCRCCGTTTACMCTTCCWACCGGGCCAACTGGACCTACTGGGCCTACTGGGCCTACTGGACCTACCGTACCTACTGGGCCTACTGGACCTACTGGGCCTACTGGACCTACTGGGCCTACTGGACCTACTGGACCTACTGGGCCTACTGGRCCTACTGGGCCTACTGGAGACACTGGTACAACTGGACCGACTGGRCCGACTGGAGACACTGGCGCAACTGGACCTACTGGGCCGACTGGAGACACTGGTGCAACTGGTGCGACTGGTGCGACTGGACCTACTGGGCCGACCGGGCCATCTGGATTAGGACTTCCAGCAGGATTGTATGCATTTAACTCTGCTACAGTTTCTTTAGCTCTTGGAATTAATGATCCTGTACCGTTTAACACGGTTGGATCTCAGTTTGGTACAGCAATTTCTCAATTAGACGCTGATACTTTCATCATAAGTGAAACTGGATTCTATAAAATTACTGTTATCGCATATACTGCAGCAGTAAGTKTATTAGGTAGCCTTKCAATTCAAGTKAATGGAGTTAATGTACCAGGWKCWGGCACAAGCTTAATCTCACTTGGAGCACCTATCGTTATCCAAGCAATTACACAAATTACAATAACTCCATCAATGGTTGAAGCAATTGTTACTGGAATTGGATTATCATTAGCTCTTGGTACAAGTGCATCCA
>NZ_JBFTMA010000760.1:0-3725 GCF_056396725.1 Bacillus sp. 05T31 | reverse complement strand
GTTTTGTAGAGAAATTAGGTTTTTTTCATCACTTCATTAGAGTTTTTTAGGCTTCGTTCGTTGGTATACTTCACACAATATTATAAAGGAAATAGAACTTACTGAAGATAACATATGAATGTTTTATAAATGTATCAAAAAAGTGAACAAAATCGTTATTTTGCACAACAAGGTAGTCAGCGTAATGAAATAACTGCTTGTAAAAAAAGAAGCCCTATAGGAAATATTACAGGGCTTCACCAAGTTGAGTTATGTCGTATTCACAAGGGATTTTAACATGATATTTGTGTTGAATAAACTGGTAAATGTGTCCAAGTAATTTGGAGCTATTTTATAAAAAAAGAGAAGCGCTTAATCAGGACGCTCCTCTTAATGCCAATACACAATAACTATCCCATTATACTGTATAAGCGTAAAATATTTAACAATTACCTTCATGGTAAATATTTCATTTTGTCTTAGTACCTTTAAATCACGAAAAAAGGTTCTGCTGTTTCCAACAGAACCTTTCCTAAAATGGCAAAGAGTAACTCTTACCTTACTCTTTGTTCATATACTACAGGAGTTTTAATGAAAATCCAAGGCTCCTTATATTGAGAAATAAAGAAGAATCATTATAAAAAATTTTATCTTTTTTCATAAATAAAAGAGCAGCTAGCAAAAACTAACTGCTCAATACAAGGAGATACAGAGAAAACTAAATGGATTTTGGCATACAGCCTATCAACATTATGGACATAATATTGATTTTTATTCGAAGGAATTCATGTTTTACAAATCAGATTATGATAGTCGATATTCTCCATATTGACCAGAAAAGAACCAAGAATTCTAGTGAAATGCCAAGTGTTCTTTTCCTAGTTTTTTGAAATTCTTTTACTAAATAGCCAATAGCGCTAATTGCTAGAAGAATGAAAAGAATAAGTTCTAGTGTAACTGGCATTTGATCTACTCCTAATCCGTTATTTTAATTTAGTATATAACGATTATAAGATATTTTTGTGGTTAGTGGTGAGAAATTAAACAAAACCATCTCTTTACGAAAAAAGGTCCTGTTGTTTCCAACAGAACCTTTCCTAAAATGGCAAAGAGTAACTCTTACCTTACTCTTTGTTCATATACTACAGGAGTTTTAATGAAAATCCAAGGCTCCTTATATTGAGAAATAAAGAAGAATCATTTAAATTGTTTTTGAGTAGAAATGAAAATAGGGGTTTGCCTTAAACATTTATTATTAATCAAGAATATGAGTATAGAAACAGGGTTAAATTTTGTAATGGTGGAGGGGATTGTTGTGGACATAACTCAAAGTGTGGTAAGAATAGTGGTTAATGGGAAAGACCTTCCGTTCACTTCAGTTCAAACCTCTGCATGGAATCATGGACCTGTAAATGATTTAATCGTTTCGACGAATCAGAGAGTGAATGAGCTTTATCAATTCATGTGGTCACAAGTACCAGTTACGATCTCGGTGTATTTTCTTCAAGGGGCGGACTTAATGAGATTCGCTAGGATCGCTGGAATTAATGAACGTGTAACGGGAGAATATATATCATTTCATTTGGGGATAAGAAGAATTCAAAGTAGCTTAACAGCTGCTTTTTTATTTTGCATAGAAAAAGGAACCATAATAGGATCCTTAATTTGATTCAGAAGTTGTGTAGTTTTTCTTGATGATATCTTTTATGTTGATAATTAAGGATAGAAAGAAAAAGCTAAAATTACCAAAAATATAGCGAAGAGTTATTCAAAGATTGCAGCTAAAATAGAAAAGAGCAAGAAGAACAAGTGGTATTGCAAAAGAAAACAAGAAAGTAATACAAAATACAGACTTCACTTTAGTACAAGTGGAAAAAATAGTCRTATAAAAAGTCGGCCTCGAAAAATATGAGCACCAGCAAGAAGACAAGCCCAAAGAAAAGTACTAAGAAAATGTGGTTAAATGGTCACTTGTTTAGTGGCCATTTTGCTATTTGAAGCAGAAGGAGGCAGGGAGATTACTAGTGTTGAGTTTAGTAATGAAAATCTTAAAAAAAACGAAAATAGAAGATATCGTATTTAACATACAAAACAACGGAGGAGATAAGGAAGCTTTTATCGTACAGTATCAGCCGTTTATTAGAAAATCAATCTCGTCTGTCTGCCGCAGGTACATTACAGAACAGGATGATGAATATAGTATTGGATTGTTTGCGTTTAACGAAGCAATTGAACAGTATTCATATAAAAAAGGAAAATCTTTTCTAGCGTTTGCTGATCTTCTTATAAAAAGAGATGTAATTGACTATATACGCAAGGAGTCTAAGCATAATCTTGTCTTTTTAAAAGAAGATAAGCAAGAGGAAATATTAGAAATACAAGTATCGCTTACGGAGTATATGAAAGAGATGGAAAATAGTAACCGTAAGGAGGAAATTCTTCATTTTCAAAGTGTRCTAGCTGAGTTTAAAATCACATTTTCAGAGCTTGCTAAGGAATCCCCTAAGCATCGTGATACGCGTGAGCACTTAATAGAAATTGTAAAGATTATTATAAAAGACGAGAAAATGATGGAAGAGCTGTTCCGAAAGAAAAAGTTACCCCTTAAACATATTGAACCACGTGTTAGGGTAAGTCGTAAAACGTTGGAGCGACATCGAAAATACATTATTGCGATGTGTATTATCTTTGCAAACAACTATACATATATTCTGGATTATATAAGAGGGGAGAAGCATGATGAATAAAGGAATTGTGATGGATATAAAGAAACATAACGTAGTTGTTTTAACTCCAAATGGAGAGTTTATTACGTTTAAAAGAAAAGTACACTCTTACATGATTGGAGAGGAAATCTCGTTTAACGAACAAGAGCAAAGAGCACCGCGTTTTTCAATCCCTTYTTTCTTAAAGCCTGCATCATTACTTGTTACTTGTTTTCTATGTGTGTTGCTGTTTTTCTACAACCAACCAGAAGAAAAAGTATTTGCTTATGTCTCAGTTGATATAAATCCAAGTTTAGAGGTGAGCGTAACAAAGGATCTTCGTGTTATAGATTTGCGAGCTTGTAATGATGATGGAAGGCGTATTTTAAAAGAAATGAAACGATGGGAAAATAAACACCTGCAAGACGTAATACGTACTATTATAAAGCAGAGTCAAAAGGATAAGTACTTAACGAATGATAAGCAAGTTATGCTAACAGCTGTTACAAAGGACAAGTCGTTAGAATCTCAGTTGGAAAAGGCTATGCAAGAATTAAAGAAAGAGTATGAGATAAAACATATTACAGTCGTATATCAAAGCAGTACGATGCAAATACGAGAGAATGCCAAKAAAGCAGGRGTTGGMACRGGYGTTTATATAAARCAAGAGAAWGAGAAGCARAAATCGCTTACGCCACCTGCATCGCCGTCTAATCAAGAGGAGCGCGATGAGGAGATACATTCACAACCAAAGTCATCTCCTGATGTATCATCGGATTCATCTCCTGTAAAAGAAGAAAGATACGAGAAGCAAGAGCATATAGAACAAAAGCAACCAAAGGAACAGCAACCGAAGCAAATAAAAGAAAATAATGGACATCAGCAAGAAAATAATGGACATCAGCAAGAAAATAACGGTAGAGGGTCTCAGCAAGAAAATAATGGACATCAGCAAGAAAACAACGGTAGAGAACCTCGAAAAGAAAATAATGGACACCAGCAAGAAAACAACGGTAGAGGTCCGCAAAAAGAAAATAATGG
>NZ_JBFTMA010000759.1:0-2037 GCF_056396725.1 Bacillus sp. 05T31 | reverse complement strand
CCTCATAAGTGTGCAAACACGAAATAGGAGGGTTATCAATTTGATAACAACAACTGATTGACTGAAAGTAGGAATGAAAGCCGTCAGGTTGAGCTGAAACTAMTTATCTGATACTCCTACATGCAAGGCGTGATAGTAGTCACTAATTGTATGAAGCTAGGTGAAGTCGGCTGAACAAAACCTAAGTGAAAAATCATATGGTGATGGATAGGTCGGGATGCTACAAAATATCTATGGTGAGAATGTCTARATGGACTGGCGAACTTGCGAATGTACGGGTCTAAACGCTTAATACATTAGAAATGTGTATGTCGTCAATGACGACGTTATCTACCGAAAAGTAAGAGTAAATGATATGAAATTCGGAACATCTAACGATGARGGTGTAAAGATAACAGGCTTAAAGCAAGCAYCTAAGGATATATGTATAGCTAAGTCAATTGGAACGTRGTAAGCAAGAAACTGTCATCAACGCCTACTAGCAGACAGGTGCATATAAGGTTCTAACGAACCGAAATTGCTTCATTCTTGTGAAGGTGGGGACATAGTACCGAAGAAGCATGTAATAAATGTGGAGGGATAGTCCCTAGTCTTGTTCTTTGAAAACTAAATCAATTAGATGTAACTCACAGGATCGAGTAAGATGATGTGACCTTTCGYAAGAAAGGGGAATTAATACGTTGGTGAGTACAACATTGTTTGTAATCTAGTTGCTTTAGTATAGAAGAATAAGATGGGGCGCTGTATGCGATGAAAGTCGCACGTACAGTGTTAAGCGRGGGAAAAGATGGAGATAACTTCAAAGTCTTACCTATCGCAACTAATAGCAGGGAGGGGAATAGTGCACCTAAAGGAGTATACCGTTTACAAAAGTGAATCGCTCATATGTATCGGGACTATAAAGGAATGCGCTCAGCATATGGGAGTGTCTGGTGATTTCTAACATAAAAAGAGAGCACAAAGGCTCTCCTTAATGGTTTTGTGATCCGCCAGYAAAACGAAAAGMTWCAAGTACWTYAATACATTAGAAATTTTGTGAACAYGAAKSACAAGGTCCRCCAGTMGGTTGGAATACAACRTTATCMACAAAAGCKKYTSCACCTTCTCCRCCTGTAGMAATATTTTGGAAAKCAACACATGCTGTAGTCACACCAGGAGGTATACACACAACAAGAATATAATGTTGGAAAAGAGATTGCGGTTGATTCATAACAGGTATAATATGTGGAATATTTAATGTACCAAGAGTTGTAAAGAGCGGAGGACATCCATGTCCAGGAAGTTCTGGAAAAGATACAGAAGCTATAAGAAATGCATTATCCCTTACATCCGCAGCGAAAGAAAACGTAAAACAACAGCCTTCGCCAACATCAACTGATTGATTAATACTTCCACCGGGTTCAATTGACGCAGCTAAGAGACTAAGTGTCCCATCTGAAAGGATGCGACCACTATGAGCGTTTGGAACACCTACCTCTGTAACATCCCCAATTGGATTCCAACCAGGAACTGGATCGGTTATTATTGGTAGCTCATCAAATCCAGGGTTGTCAAGAACATTAGTACATGGACAACACCCTACTGCTGTTGGTCCTGTTGGTCCTGTTGGTCCTGTTGATCCTGTTGGTCCTGTTGGTCCTGTTGATCCTGTTGGTCCTGACGGTCCTCCTGACGGTCCTGTTGGTCCTGTTGGTCCTGTTGGTCCTGTCGGTCCTGTTGGTCCTGACGGTCCTGTTGGTCCTGTCGGTCCTGTTGGTCCCGTTGGACCAATTTCAGGTGGAGGTAAAGGGGGGCCAAAACATTCGCACGGAATATGAAATTTCTTTTCAAATTTACTCATTTTTACACCTTCCTTATCATTCACCCACTTACACTTTATAGTTTATGAATTAGCTAACACGCAAGTATAAGGAAAAAGCCTTTAAAAATAAAAATAAGCATATGCCCTTATGTCACAGATATAAACCTATTCCATTAATTGCTAGTTATATCGACATAAGTTACGCAAGAACAGGGTATGTAAGAACAGGGTATGTA
>NZ_JBFTMA010000758.1:0-2058 GCF_056396725.1 Bacillus sp. 05T31 | reverse complement strand
GATTTAGATTCTCAATATTCGGGAGTACTGGGGCATATTGAGAATGTAGCTCAAAAAGCKGATCAAAATAAATTTAAATTCTTAAAACCTAACTTGAATGCAGCKAAAGACAGTTGGAAAACATTACGAACAGATGCAGTCACATTAAAAGAAGGGATAAAAGAATTAAAAGTGGAAACTGTTACTCCACAAAAATAGGGAAATATTARTTYTGTTGCAAAGTGAACCAWAACATAGAGAGTCTATGATTACACTGYTAAACAGTAATACGACAATTAATAAATCCTTATATATCAGAAAGGCGGAGTCCTATTAAAGACTTCGCCTTTCTGATATATATATAAGTTTCATCCAATAAAAAGGTAACCGTGCCATTTTACTCGTTTTTAAAACTTTGAAACAGAACCGATTAATTGCGGACAGATTATAAAGATTTGCTTGATAATATCGACTCTATGAAACAACATAGATTCTCTTTAATACTGGATGATTTAAAGGCTGCTAAAGAAAGTTAGAATGATACTCATAAAAGATGTAGAACTCATTTCGAAAGACATCGCTTTTAAAGAAGAATAGAACTTGAAATCAAACCCTATAGGAGGAATATGAAATGATGAAAAAAATTCCTTACAAAATACTCGCTGTATCAACATTTTTAACTATGACAACTACTTATGCAGYCACACCAGTAGCAGCTTTTGCAATTGAAAGTGAAATTGAACAAACTAACAATGGAGAAATATCTTTTTCAGCAAATGAAGAACAGATGAAAAAAGCTTTGCAAGATGCTGGGTTATTTGTAAAATCTATGAATGAATATTCTTATTTGTTAATTAATAATCCAGATGTGAGTTTTGAAGGAATTACTATTAATGGGTATACAGATTTACCTAGTAAAATTGTACAAGATCAAAAGAATGCAAGAGCACATGCTGTTACATGGAATACGAAAGTGAAAAATCAGCTATTAGATACATTGACAGGCATTATTGAATACGATACAAAATTTGAAAATCATTATGAAACATTAGTAGAGGCGATCAATACTGGGAATGGGGATACTTTAAAAAAAGGGATTACAGATTTACGGGGGGAAATTCAACAAAACCAAAAGTCTGCAAAAGCATTAATAGAAGAACTAACTAAATTAAAAAAYGCTATTGGAGAAGATGTTAGAGYATTTGGRAGCCATAAAGAGACCTTGCARTYKATTTTAAAAAACCAAGGWGCTGMKGTKGAGRMTGAYCAAAAGCGTYTRGAKGAMSTTTTAGGSCAAGTAAACTATCAGAAAGGTATAGAATCTAAGGGATTGGACATGGTAAAGATCCCATTTATTCCTACATTGATTGCTGGTGGTATAATGATAGGTGATGCAAGAGGTAAGTTAGCTTGGCTAGAGCCGGAATTAGCAAAATTACGTCAGAATGTAGATTATAARATAACATTAAATCGTGTAGTWGGAGTTGCGTTTCATAATATTAGTGATATGCATAGTRCGATTGATAATGCTATTAMTKCTCTTACTTATATGTCCACGCAATGGGATGATTTAGACTCTCAATATTCGGGCGTACTGGGACATATTGATAAAGCTGATCAAAAAGTTGATCAAAATAGATATAAATTCTTAAACCCTAACTTGAATTCAGCTAAAAACAGTTGGAAAACATTAAGAACAGATGTTGTCACATTACAAGAAGGGATAAAAATTGCAGAGAAAAAAGAACAGGATCTTATGAATCAGCTTCGTCCATCAAACGTTTTCTACTTTTATAAAAAAATTCATAACGCATACACATTTGAAATAAAGACTGGAACAAATGCACCAAATGCGTCCTATAAAGTGATGAATTTAACTAAAAACACTGTTCATAATATGTGGAGTGGAGGACCAAATACAAACATGTGGGCTGACTGGCTTTCATTCAATCCAAAAGATGAATTTGCGGTCGTAGCAGTAGTGGATGGGAAAGAATATGTTGTATATAAAGATAAAGTAGAAAATATAATGAACTGAACCCGAAAAGTTACGCAGCAATTGGAGATGGTACACTAAAC
>NZ_JBFTMA010000757.1:0-2059 GCF_056396725.1 Bacillus sp. 05T31 | reverse complement strand
AAAGAGCGTGTTGCACATGCTCATTTAAAAATTGGTAATACGGAACTTATGATTTCTGATACATTCCCAGGTAAAGGGCATGCGATTGGATCTCAAGTAACGATTGCAATTCGAATTAGTAATGCAGAAAAAGCAAAAGAGGTATTTGATAAGTTACAAGAAGGTGGAGAAGTTATTATGCCACTTCAAGAAACGTTCTGGAGCCCAGCATACGGACAACTAAAAGATAAATTTAGCATTGAATGGCAAATTACAACGTCTACTACTGAACAAAATTAATTTTTAGAAAAGCACCATTTTTAATTGAAATGGTGCTTTTTTATACGTTCTAATTTCGTAGACTAAAGGGAAAAGGGGGACGAGTATATGGGAGAAATTTGGTATGGYGGCACCATTTACACWATGCGAGAAGAGAATGAAAAAGTAGAAGCYRTTTACGTYGAARATGGCGTCATTGTTSATRTRGGGAATAAAGAAGAGTTAGAAAACCGATATTCAGAAGTGAAGTTATGTGACTTAAAAGGGAAAACGATGATTCCAGGACTCGTTGATAGCCATATGCATCTTATTGGGCATGGGGAGAGGTTGCTTCGTCTAGATCTATCAAATTGCAAATCTTATAGCGAAGTACTTACTCTTGTTCAGAAGCGCGTAGAAGAAGCGCCAGAAGGATCTTGGATTATCGGAGAAGGGTGGAATGAAAATAATTTTACAGATACAAAACAAGTTCATGTACGTGATTTAGATGAAATCTCTAAAGAACATCCGATTTTATTAAAGCGCGTTTGTCGTCACGTGACATGGGTGAATTCATACATATTGCAAGAAGCGAAYATAACAGAAGCGACGCAAGATCCAAAGGGCGGRAAAATTGGYCGTGAYKCRTYAAATAAWTTAACAGGACTTTTATATGAGCAAGGACAAGAGTTAATTAAACATGTTCAGCCYGAAATAGATGGAGTGTATTTGCAAAGTGCTCTGCAAACAGCGATTTCAGACTGCTGGCAATACGGATTAGTTGGCGGACATACGGAAGACTTAAATTATTATGGCGGCTTTCAAAAAACGTACAATGCGTTTTCACACGTTATAAAAGAAATGCGGTTTAAAGCGCATTTACTCGTTCACCATGAAGTAGCGAATGAACGAAAAGAATATGAAAATGAGCACTATATTGAATTTGGTGCGATGAAAATTTTTTCTGACGGYTCTTTYGGCGGAAGAACAGCTTTATTAAGTGAACCGTATGAAGATGCGAAGGAAACAAATGGAGTTGCCATTTTCTCACGTGAAGAGCTTGCAGGTTTAGTGAAAAAAGCACGAGATTTACATATGCCAGTTGCSATTCATACAATTGGTGATTTATCGCTTGAATATGTCATTGATGCGCTTGAATTACATCCACCAGCAGAAGGATTACGTGACCGTATTATTCATTGYCAGCTAGCTCGTGAAGAGTTGATTGAAAGAATGMAACACTTGCCAGCTATTATTGATATTCAGCCRGTCTTTGTTTCATCGGATTTTCCATCAGTTATTGAAAAACTAGGAGAACATCGTCTTCGTTATGCGTATGCTTGGAAGACGTTACTGGATGCAGGATTACACTGTAATGGAGGCTCTGATGCTCCAATTGAACAAGTGAATCCGTTTTTAGGTATATATAGTGCTGTTACACGTAGAAGTTTTATTGATGGTGTATGCTATATGCCAGAAGAAAGATTAACGGTATATGAAGCTGTCTCTTTATTTACAACAGGAAGTGCCTATGCAATCGGAAAAGAAGCGAAGCGAGGACAAATCGCAAAAGGATATGAGGCAGACTTTACGATATTAGACCGCAATGTTTTTGAAATTGAGGCGGAAGAAATAAAAGAAGTACAGGCAGAAATGACCGTCATTGATGGGAAGATTGTTTATAGAAAAGACGTCTAAAAATTTGAGGGAGCGGCTCCGAAAATACATTTTGGTGCTGCTTCCTCTTTTTAGATAGGTTGATGATGTCGGTAAATTGATATTTTGGGTAAAATCGTTGATATAATTTCATATACTGTTGTCC